>JAYVAS010000143.1:0-9765 GCA_043750895.1 Pseudomonadota bacterium | reverse complement strand
GGCGCCGGCGGCCCCGGCCACCACCAGCATCGGGATCAGGTGCTCCTCGCGGGGGTGGGAGAGGCGCGCCGCGGGGGCGCTGGCCCAGGCGGCGAGGCGTGCGTCCCGGTCGGCCTGGGGGAGGGTGCCGGCCTTCTGGAGCCAGGTGTCGAACACCCCGGAGACCTCCGGCGCGCGCGGGTCCCCGATCGCGCGGAGGTTGTGGAAGCTCATGCCGCTCCCCACGATGAACACGCCCTCGTCCCGGAGCGGCGCCAGGGCGCGGCCGATCGCGAGGTGCTCGGCGGGGTCGAGGCCCTGCTTGAGGGAGAGCTGCACCGTCGGGATGTCCGCGTCGGGCCACGTCAGCTTGAGGGGGACGAAGGTGCCGTGGTCGAAGCCCCGGCTCGCATCCTCGGCGCTGGCGATGCCCGCGACACCCAGCAACGCCCGCACCCGCGCCGCGAGCGACGGGCTCCCCGGCGCCGGCCAGGTCAAACGGTAGGAGGCCTCGGGGAAGCCGTAGTAGTCGAACAACAGCGGGGGCTGGGGGTTCGTCAGCACCGTCGGCACCGCCTCCTCCCAGTGGGCCGAGATGACGAGGACCGCCGTGGGGGCCACCGGTGGCAACTGGGCGACCGACCGCAGGTAGGCGGTGAGCGCGGCCACGTCTTTCTGGTCGAGGCCCAGCTCGACGAACGGCCACGGGCCGCCCCCGTGGGGGATGAAGGCCGTCGGCATCCGTGTCGCGCGGTCTGGGGTCATGGTCGAACCGGGAAGGGCTTCAAGGTAGGCACGGTCTGCCTCGGCTCAACCGGGGTTGTAGGCGACGACGCTGGCGGTGCAGATCACCGTGGCACCGCTGTCGGCCGAGAACCGGACGCTCCAAGCCCCGACCGACAGGCCCTCGACCGGCGCCGTCCACTGGTAGGGCCCGCTCCCGGACTGCACCAGATCCCCGATCTGCGCGGTGTCCGGCCCCTCGAAGCTCAGGCCGACCCAGATGTAGGCGGTTTCGGCGGTGACGGTCACGGTCAGCGGCGCGGCGGCGGGAACCGGGGAGGGGGAGAAGCTGAGCGTCGCCCCGTCGACGCAGTCGACGGTCGGATCCACGGGGGCCGTGTACTCGGTCTCGGTGAGGCCGTCGTCCGCGGAGTCGTCGCCCACGCTGCCGTTGACGAGGCCGTCGTGGCCGTCCTTGAGGGTGCAGGCGAGGAGCGAGAGAAACAACACGCCCTGAGGGTACCACGGAGGATTCACACCGCCGTTGCAGGACCTCTGGTAGCGTGGGTCGATGCTCCTGCTCCTCGCCTGCACCGAACCGGCCGTCGTGCTCAAACCCGACGAACGGCCGCCGCTGACCGACACCGACACCGACACCGACACCGACACCGACACCGACACCGACACCGACACCGATACCGACACCGACCCCACCGATCCGTGCGACGTGGACCCCGGCCTCTCGGTGGTGTCGGCCGTCCCCTCCACCCCGTGGACGGCCCACGAGCTCCAGGTGGACGTGACGCTTTCGGGGCCCGCCGCGGTCGCCGTCCGTTGCACCCTCGACAGCGACCCGACGGAGGTCCATCTCGTCGAGTCCGCCGAAGCGGCCACGGTGCACACCGTGCGGATCCCCGGGTTGCTCGCCGACGCGGACTACAGTTGTGCCGCGGCGGCGGTGTGTCCGCAGGTGACTGGGGGGGCCACGCCCTTCGCGGTCACCACCGGGTCGGACCCCGACGTGCTCCCGGCGGTGACCGTGGGCGTCGACTCTCCCGACGCCGGCGACGAGTACGTGCTGATGAACGCGGCCGACGACTGCACCTGGGATGTACAGCACGCCCTGGTCTTCGACCGTGCCGGCCGGGTGCGTTGGACCTACGCCCTGCCCGCCTGGGTCGGCCCGAGCATCGAGTTCACCTACCACGGAGACGACCAATTCGCGTGGGGCGGCGGCTGGTCGCCCAACAGCGACGCGCGCCCGCGCCAGATGGACCTCTACGACGGCGAGGTCTACGACAGCGCCGACGCCATCCCCGACTACACCCGGACCCTCTTCCATCACGACGGCAAGAAGGTGGCGGACGGCCGTTGGCTGACCCTCGAAGAGGTCACCGTCGAGGGCAGCGACGGCAACAGCTTCAAGGGCTTCCAGACCCGCATCGTGGACCCGGACGCCAACCGGGTGGTGATGACCTACGACTCCCAGCGGGCCATCGACGAGGGACACCTCCCCGGCGGGAACGACGACGCCTGGCACGCCAATTGGGTCGACGTCGTCACCCAGGGCGACCACCAGGAGCTGCTCATCAACACCTGCTATCTCTACAAGACCATGGCGGTGGACGCCGCCACGGGCGACTGGCTGTGGGCGTTCGGTCAGGACGGCGACTTCTCCCTGGTGGACTCCGCCGGTCGAGCCCTCCCCGACTCCGAGTTCCCCCAGTGTCAGCATGGGCTGCAACGGGTGGGCGACAAGCTGCTGGTCTACGACAACGGCTTCGACCGCGGCTACTCTCGCGCCGTCGAGTACACCCTCGACCTCGAGACCCGGGTCGCGACCCGCAACTGGACCTGGACCGAGGATGATTGGTACGAGACCACCCTGGGCTCGGTGGACTACCT
This sequence comes from Pseudomonadota bacterium, assembly GCA_043750895.1. GTDB lineage: Bacteria > Myxococcota_A > UBA796 > UBA796 > SXON01 > JAYVAS01. The sequence goes on along the minus strand of JAYVAS010000143.1, from coordinate 7,158 downwards.
CCCGTCGGGCAACATCCTGATCGGTCAGGGCCACGCCGAGTGTTTCAGCTCGAATCCGCGCGGCCACACCACCACCGTCGAGATCGATCCCGTCAGCGGTGACAAGCTCTGGGAGCTCCGCTACGCCGCTGTGGACCAGATGGCCTATCGGGCCGACTGGGCCGACGCCTGCACGCTGTTCGCCAACGCGAAGTACTGCCCGGCGGTGGCCACCCGGGTGGGTGAGCTGGGGGCGGTGTTCGGGGGGGAGTGAGGGCCGGTGCGGGCGTACCCCCACCCGTCGGGGGCCCACGGCGAGCCGCGTTGGCCATGAGGCGCTGGATGTCTCGCTCGATCGCCGGCTCGCTTCTGAGCTTCCCGGTACGCCATCCGCGTGAGCGCGGCGTACGCCTCGGGCCGGCCCCCCGCAGGCGGCGACGCGTTCGAGGGCCCACGTGAGGTAGGCGAGCACGTCGAGGCCGTGGAGCTAGCGGGCGACCCGTCGGGCGTCAGCCAGGTTCAGGCGACGTGATGCACCGTCGTGCTGGCAACCCGACCGGACACGTTCTCGGCCGCGGTCGCCGCCTACGCCATCCCCCGCGAGTGGGGAGCCAACGTCGAGTTCACGTTGGTGACGTGGCAAGAGGAGGAATTGCATGTCCGGACGGATCCACTCAAGATACTCGTTGCCGGCTGTTCTTTCCTGTGGTACCGCACGGGTATGCGGTGATCTCAACTCTGAGGTGAGGCCATGGGGTGTGCTCTAAGTGGATTGTGCGCGATTTTCGCGTCCGGCTTCGTCTCGGGTCCTGCCTTGGCGGGTGTTCCGGCGCTGGCCGGCATGGGAGACCTGGAACGGGAAGAGTACGACGACGGAACCTTCACCTACGTCCTCCCGTCGGCCGACGCTGCACCGGCGGACTTCGAGGAGGGGGGCATCACGTGGAAGTATGACGGTCAGGAGTTGCTCACCGACCGAGTGGACGTGTCCCGTGGAGACTTCTCCCAGTTGGAGCGCGACGATGTCCCGGGGACCATGACGCGTCGGGAAAATATCATGGAGACCTTGAGGGTGGACCGTTGGGGGAGGCGCTGGGTTCCTGAGTTCATCGACGAGGCCGTCATCGTTGCGAAGCTCGCTGCGTACGCGGATGCCACCGAAAGCCCGGACTACGCCGGGTACACGCTCGATGTGCCCGCCGTGGCCGTCGATGCGGACGATCGGACGTCGGGATCGGAAGTCTGGACCGAACACAACCTTTTTTGTACCAGCTATTCGAACTGGACGTGCAGCCAATGCGGCGGGGGTTCTGGCGACGGCGACGACACCTTCGTTTACGACGCTGAGAGTCGCAGCCATGCCACGTTACCGCGGCCCACTGCTTGTACAATTCCGACGGTACCCAGCGCAACTTCGGCGGCTCAAGCCCTACCGACTCGGGCAAGGTGTGCACCCGAGAGAACGATCAAACGGGCGCGTTGTGCACTACGATTGACTCGATGAGCCGACCTGGGGGCTACAATGCGACATCCAGCCCCCTCGCGTACGACTATGGCCTCGTCCATCTGGACGACGACCTCGGGAACGGACTTTGGATGGCCATGTCAGCTGAGAGTGACGCGAGCATCGAGGCCAAGACACAACGCACCGTGGGGTCTCCGGAGTTTCACGCCGGGACCTGCTCTGAGAACTTCTCTGCGTCTGGTGGTATCTACTCCGGTTACCCCGTCTACTGGGCCTATCGTGAGACGTCAGGGATTGTGTACTCTCCCAGCGGATGGTTCGGGACGCGTCTCGACGCGACCGTGGGCCAGTCGGGAAGCGGGGTCTGGTATTTTCCAGGCTCCACGAACCTCCACTGGATCTCCATGGTCATCTCGCGGTGGAAGACGACAGCGACGAACGGCTACATCGCGGGTCCGAAAGCGCCCGACTTTCGCTCGTGGGTGATCGCCAACATGATGTGACCCCTGCCTCCGGCAGGTCAGGAACTCCCGATGCTTCTTCTCCTCGCATGTGCTCCTCCGAACGACTTGATGGGCACGCGACCGCTCGACTGCGAGGTCGAGACCGCCTCCGCCGCGTCGGACGAGATCGTCGATCTCGGCTTCAGCGCCGATCAGCTTCGCGCGTTGATCGGTGAGCGCCCGCACTTCACCCTCGCGTACGACGAAGATCGGCCTGGCGTCGAGGACGACGTTGCCTTCGAGGGGAACGGCCCCGTGGACGCCGCGCGGGTTACCCGATCCGGGACTCAGTGTGCCGACTATGGGGACGCCGAGGTGCTCACCGCGACCTGGTCCGTCACCTTCGCTACGGGGAGCGGGGACGTGACGGGGAGTGGGGCGGTGTCCGTAGAGGCGCCGACACTGGACCTCGCTACGATCCGGTTCTCGGTGGGGGTGGGCCCGAATTCGGAGGCGGCGGACTTCGGAGATGGCCTCTGGTCGGAGTACTTCGCGACTTTCCCTGACGACGCGGCGGACGCCTGCTCATCGTCGGTTGGTTGGGCGGGCCTGGTCACCGACGGGGAGTGGTCCCTTTCGGTCGACTGTGACGAGGACGGGGATGGTGTGCCCGAGCACAGCGGGAAGTGGGCCAAGGCGTCGATGACGTTGCTCGGGGAGGGGGCATCGCGTCGGTGAGGTTGATGTCCCCTTCAGGCCCCCAGACCCTCCACCAACGCCTCCAACGTCACCCCGATCGCCCCCTCGACCTTGACCGTGGTGATCGGGTCCGCGCGCGTCTCCCCGCGGTTCACCACCAACAGCGGCTTGCCCTGATCCACCGCACGTTTCGCGAACCGGTAGCCGGAGTACACGGTGAGCGAGGAGCCGATCACGAGGAGCGCCTCAGCCGCGTCCAGGCGCGCCCAGGCGGCGTCCACGCGGGGAGCGGGCACGTTCTCGCCGAAGAAGACCACGTCCGGCTTCAGGACCCCGCCGCACGCCGCGCACGCGGGCACCCGGAACCCGGCCACCAGCGCGGCGTCGACGTCGACGTCCCCGTCGGGCGCGTCCACTGAGGCCGGCGCCCAACCCGGGTTCAACCCCAGCAGCTCCTCCTGGAGCAGGTCGCGCGGGATCCGCGCTGCGCACCCCAGGCACCGGACCTCGGCCAACGCCCCGTGCAGCTCGATGACGTCCCGATGTCCGGCGGCGTGGTGGAGCCGGTCCACGTTCTGGGTGAGCAGCCCGGTGAGGCTCCCGGCGGCCTCGAGGCGCGCCAGGGCGAGGTGGCCGGCGTTGGGTCGCGCGGCCCGGAAGCGCGGCCAGCCCAGCGCCGACCGGGCCCAGTACCGCTGACGGGCGGAGGGCTGCTGGACGAACTCCTGGTACTGGACGGGGCGACGTGGCGCGCGCCCGGGCCCCCGGTAGTCGGGGATGCCCGACTCGGTGCTGCAGCCAGCCCCGGTGAGCACCAGGAACCGCCGGCCCTCCAGGTGCGCCGCGAGCGCCGCGACGCCGTTCACGTCGCGCCTTCCGGTCGTACGCTCGGCTCGAAGGTGTCGATGAGGATGGAGAGCACCATGTCGGAGAGCACGTTGACCATCGAACGTGCCCGCGCGATGACCCAGTCCACGGTGAGCAGCAGGGGGAGGAGCTCGATGGGGAGCCCGACGGTGTTCAGCACCAGGGCCAACGACACGAAGCCCGCCTCGGGCACGCCGGCCACGCCCATCGCGGCGACCATGCAGATGCCGGCGGCGACGAGCTGTTGACCGAGGCTCAGGTCCAGGCCGCTGGCCTGGGCGACGAACAGCACCGCCATCCCCTCGTAGAGCAGGATGCCGTCGTTGTTGAAGTTGGTCCCCACGCAGGCGCCGAGCGCCGACGAGGATCGTGACACCCCGAGGCGGTCCAGCGCGCGGAGGGTCACCGGCAACGTCGCGAGGCTGCTGTTGGCGCCCATCGCGTAGACGACGGGCTCGCGCGCGATGGACCAGAAGCGGCGCAGGGGGATGCGCGCCCAGGCCACGATCCAGAGCTGGTAGGTGAGCAGCACGTGGCAGGCGAGGCCGATGAGCCCGGCGGCGAGGTAGGCCGCGAGCCCCTTCATCGGGGCGAAGCCGTACTCCCCGACCGTCTTGGCCACGACCCCGAACACCGCCAGCGGGACCAGCGTGATCACCCAGCCCAGCACCGTCTCCGCCAGGCCGAGCAGGGTGGTGATGGCCGCCTCGACGGTGCGATACCCGTCGGCACCCTCCGCGATCTGCCGGGAACGCACCGCGCGCATCCCGAAGCCGGTCAGCACCGCGATGAGCACGATGGAGATGACCGTGTTCTCGACGAACGGGGTCACGACGCTGCTCGGAATGTAGCTCAGCAGGGTCTGGATGAGGTCCACCTTCTTGTCGGCGTAGGCGGCGAGGGCCTTGGCGTCGGGTGGGGAGACGGCCGCGGCGAGGTGGTCGCCGGGCCGGAACAGGTTGGAGATCAGGAGCCCGAGGCCCAGGGCGGCCGCGGCGTTGAGGGTGGCGAAGCCCAACATCCGCAGGCCCGCGCGGGCGCGGACCTCGGTCTGGAGGATCGCGTTCACGATGGCGAAGAACAGCAGCGGCGTGGCCACGCCCTTGATGAGGGTGATCACCAGCTTGCCCAGCTCGCCGAGCGGCGCGGCCGACTTCCCCAGCAGCGGGCCGACCATCAGCCCGAGCACCATCGCCCCGAGGATCCAGCCGTAGAGTGGGACCTTACGCGGAGCGGGGGTGTTCATCGGGGGGGAGTGTACTTCACCGCACCCAGATCGCCTGCGCCCCGCCGGTGGTCCCGTAGAAGATCCAGTTGCTGGCGCCCCAGATCGTGCTCATCGCCGACGTCGCGTCGGTGCCGCACAGCGTGAGCCCGGCGTTCGCACCCAGGCTCTCCGAGAAGTCCCATCCCGAGCCGAGGCCTCCGTGGCCCTTGCAGTCGGCGGTGGCGCCGCTGGGGTTGTCGACGGCGCCGATGCCGCTGTCGGTGTAGCTCGCGGGGCCACCGCACCAGTAGTACGAGGTGCCCTCGCCGTACAACAGGTACCCGGGCTCGCCGAAGCGGATCCGCAGGGCGCTTCGGGGTACGTCGGCGGACATCGCCGTCTCCGCGCCGTCGGTGTACCCCCCGACGCGGAAGGCCTCGTACGGATAGTCGTTGAGGTCCATCCAGCCCAACAGGGGGGTGGACGTGGCCGAAGCCGCCGCGGGGGACCACGCGAGCGCCTCCAGGCCGACCTCCCCCATCCCGAATTGGGTGTGGGACCCGGTGTCTGCCGTGTTCCTGAGGAAGCCGAGCGCCCAACCGCCGGATGCGATGTCACACCACACCTGGGTGACGGTCCCCGAGGGGAGGGTGATCCAGCGTGCCCCGTCTGCGGCGTCGGGGGAGGCGTCGGCGAGGACCCGGCAGCTCTCCGCCGGGCAGGCCTGCGCCGTCCCCGACTCGGTGCCGGAGAGGCCGTCGCAGTCGTGGTCCACGCCGTCACACGCCTCGGCGGCGCCAGGGTGGACGGAGGCGTCGGTGTCGTCGCAGTCGCCGAGCTGGAGGGCGGCACCGTCGCCGATCGCGCAGGCGAGCACCACCTCCGTCTCGTCTCCGTAGCCGTCGCCGTCGGCGTCGGCGTAGAACGGCATGCCATCGACGGGATCTTCGTCGATCACGCCGTCGCAGTCGTCGTCCTCGCCGTTGCACACCTCGGGGGCGTCCGGGTCGCCCTCGGGGTCGCCGTCGGGGCAGGGGATGGTCGGCGGGGTCTCGTACGACGTGGTGTCCGGCGGGGTCGTGGGCGGGTTGCTGTCCACGGGGTCGGGGGTGGGGGCACACCCGGAGAGCAGAAGGGCGACGCCGGCGACCGCGCCGGTTCGACGCCGGCGGGTGACGCCGTACGCGCCGAGCATCACCGCGAGCCAGGCCCCGGGGACGCCGCCGCTGGCGCATCCGCAGCCGCTCTTGGTCTCGGCGGGGTCGTCGACCGTGGCGGGGTCGTCAGGGTCGGGCTCGGTCCCCGGCTCGGGGTCCGTCACCTCGGTCACCGAGCCGGCCACCTGACGCAGCCCGGAGAGGTCCTGGACGTGGTCGCCCCATCGGTTCGGGTTGCCGAAGGTGGAGAGGGTGCCGTCCCGGTAGTCCGGGGAGTCACGCCGCACCGCATCGGACGGGTCCGCGGCCAGCAGCCCGACCTCACCCCCCGAGATGCCGCTGCGCGGGGCGATCGACTCGCCCACGGGCCCGAAGCGCACCGCGCCCTCGGCGTCCCAGATCGTGAGACGCCAGTCGTGGGCGGTGATGTCGAAGCCGTCGCCCTGCGCGTACGCCCCGTCGGGGGTGACCCGGAGGTGGAACCGCCAGTCGCCGCGATCGGGGTCGTAGGCCGCGTCCTCGGGGAGGTCCTCGGCGAGGGTGATCAGCGTGCCGGCGCGCAGATCGCCGAGCAGGGGGTCGTCGGTGAAGTGGATGTCGCCGCGGGCCATGCGGCGGTCCTCGGTGGTGATCCGGTAGCCCCGGAGGTCGAGGTGGTCGGCGAGGACGAGGAGCTCGATCCAGTCGCCGCCGTTGCCCTCCGTCCGCCCGAAGGCCTCGTCGGTGCCGTCGTCGTCGAGCCACTCGCCCGCGTCCACGGCGTTCCACTCGTTGAGGACGAGCGGCGGCGTCTCGTCGACTTCGTAGAGCCGTCGGTCCACCGGTCCCCACTCGTCGCCGACCCGTTGACGGGCCGCGACCCACGCCGAGTGGTCCAGGGTGAGCGCCTGCGGGCCCGGTCCGAGCGCGTTGGGGTTGACGGCCCCGCCGTCGAGGCGCGGATCCTCCCCGTTTCGGGTCACCCAGAGCTCCTTGCCGGTGACGGTGACGACGGTGCCCGCGGGCACGACCCCGGCCGGGGTGTCCAGCGTCGGCGCCGCCACCGGGTACCAGCCAGCCGCCCGGAACTGGCGCATCAGGGACGACGTTCGCAGCGGGAACCAATCGTCGAGCAGGTAATCTCGCTGGGGGATCCAATACGCGTCCCGCTCCCACCACCCGAGGCCCCAGCGCGCCGACTCGGCCACCACGGGATCCTCGGCCAACGCCGCGAGTCGTTCGTAGCGGGCGCGCGCGCGGTCCGGGGTGAGGGGACCGTCGTTCTCGAGATTTCGATAGATGGCATCGCGCAGCGCGGTTTGGAAGTCAGGGTCTCCTTCGGCGTTGAGGTAGCCGAAGACC
>JAYVAS010000142.1:0-17535 GCA_043750895.1 Pseudomonadota bacterium | reverse complement strand
GGGAGACTCCGATTTCGACCAGGACGGGGACTCCTTCGACCTCGCCGACGACTGCGACGACCTCCGCGACGACGTGTGGCCCGGCGCGACCGAGTCCGCGTACGACGGCATCGACGCGGACTGCCTGGGGGACAGCGACTTCGACCTCGACGGCGACGGCTTCGACAGCGCCGTGTACGGCGGGACCGACTGCGACGACCTTGACGCCGCGATCTGGCCGGGCGCCCCCGAGGCCTCGGGCGACGGGGTAGACGCCGACTGCGACGGCACGGTGGAGGCCCTGGACGCCGACGGTGACGGCTCCAGCGTGGACCTGGACTGCGACGACAACAACCCCGCCGCGTACCCCGGCGCGACCGAGATCCCCTACGACGGCGTCGACGAGGACTGCCTCGGCGGCGACGACTACGACGTCGACCGGGACGGCCATGCGCCCACGGCCTACGGCGGCACCGACTGCAACGACAACGCCGCGACCGTCTACGTGGGCGCCACCGACACCTGGTACGACGGGATCGACAGCAACTGCGACGGGCGCAACGACTACGACAGGGACGGGGACACCTACCCGTCCAGCACCTACGGCGGCACCGACTGCAACGACAGCAGCACCCGGATCAAGCCGGGGGCGCGCGAGACCTGGTACGACGGCGTCGATCAGAACTGCGACGGGGCGAGCGACTACGACCAGGACCGCGACGGGTACCCGGCCACCACCTACGGCGGGACCGACTGCAACGATGTCGTCTCGGCGGTGAAGCCGGGGGCCTCGGAGATCTGGTACGACGGGGTCGACCAGAACTGCGACGGAGCCAACGACTACGACCGGGACGGCGACGGTTGGCCGGTGTCCACGGACTGTAACGATGGGTCGGCGCGGTCCTACCCGGGTGCGCCGGGCTGGAACCTCGACTGCACCCGCCGGTAGCCGTCAGTAGCTGCCGCCCAGCTGGGGGTTCATGCTGATGTAGCCGGTGGTGGTCCCGAGGTCCCCGCTCGCGCGCCAGACGACGTCGCCGTCCGGGGTGAACTCGGTGACCTCGCCCTCGGAGCCCCAGCTGACGAAGTAGTTCCCGTCGCCGACGGTCATGGCGTCCCCGAGGATGAAGCTGGTGTAGCGACCACCGTTGTCCTCGCTCCACACCCGCTCCGCCGTCATGTCGTCGAAGTTGAGGCGGTAGTGCGCCGCCTCGGACTTGTCCGACCCGCTGCCGTTGTCGAATAGGGTGACTTCGTTGTCGGTGCCGGGAACGAGCTTGGCGCCGTGCTGGTGGACGAAACGGGTGTTGTTGCCCTCGATGTCGAAGTCGCCCTCGTCGCCCAGCCGCCAGTTCACCTCGCCCGTCAGGGACAGGTTGTAGATGGTGTTGAGGTTGTGGAGGGAGAGCGTCAGGCTGTTGGTGCCCTCGTCGTAGTTGAGGGAGTTCCCGTGGGTCCAGTCCAGCGCGTCGGGGTAGAAGGGATCGTTCTCGAAGATGCTGGCGTCGGGGGTCAGCTCGTCCCACGCGTTCCAGATGGTGGTGGGGTTGCTGCCGTCGGCGTCGACCAGCACCACGCGGTCGCCGACCACCTGGTCGCCCCGGTAGTCCCGGATGTCCGCGTAGAGGTAGGCGAAGCGTCCGTCCGCGAGGATGGTGAAGTCGTGGTGACCCCACTCGCACAGCGCCGAGTCGAGCGGCGTGCCGTCCAGCCGCTCCGTCTCGATGCGACAGAGGTCCTGCTCGCGTGTCACGTCGTTGTACATGAACGCGACCTTGGTCTTGTCGTCGGGGAAGTACCGGGCCTGGACGACCTGGTCGTCGTTCCCGGCTTCGAAGCCCTTCCACCACACGGCGTCCCCGTCGGCGTCCACCAGCTCGTTGCCGTAGAGCAGCCCGAACAGCGCCACGCCCCGCAGGCCGGTCGCGTAGGCGCCGTCGACCTGTTCGTCGACGTCGAGCCCGGGCAGATCGTTCGGTGCGCCGGCGGCGTCGAAGGTCTGGTCTTCGGTGCCGTAGTCCTCGCCGTCGATCATCGACACGGCGCGGAAGTGGGTGATCTCGCCCGGCTTCGGACCGACCACCAGCACCCGGTGCTCGGTGGTGGTCGCGCTCGACGACGGCGTGGCGCTTCCGTAGCGGTTGCTCGGGCCCCACTCGACGAGCGAGGTACCGGCCTGGTCCGTCTCCCACTCGACCGTGAATACGCTGGGGTACACGTCGCTCGGGGTCACGACGAGGTTGGAGACCCCGTCCGGCTTCACGGGGTCGGGCGTGGTCCCCGAGTCGTCGGTGGTGTTGGAGGTCTTGCTGTCGTCGCCGTTCGTGCACGCGCTGGCGAGCACCAGGAACAATAGAGTCTTCAGGGAGCACCCGGGTCAGCGCCGATCTTACGCGAGCGAGCGCCGCTGTCTATTTGCGTTTCGCGAGTTCGTACGGAATTTGCACCGTCGGCGCCGCAGACCACCGCGCCGTCGGTGCGCGCGCGCCGCGTGAACCGACCGAACACGTGGATCAGTCACATTCCCGGACGATCGCGTTGGTCGCGTCGGAGGTCGTGCTGCCCGACCAGACCTCGGCGTTCACGTATGCGCAGAGCCGCGCCTTCATGTCGGTCACGACCCCGGGCTGGGAATCGACCAGGTTCGTCGTCTCCAGCGGATCGACGGTGATGTTGTACAGCTCTTCGGCCGGGGTGGTGTAGGGGAACTCGCGCGAGTACGGCGTGCACTCGATGAAGTCCCCCGCCGGGTTCAACATGTACTTGTAGTCCCCGTACACCACGCCCGCCGTGCCGGCGCTCCGCTCGACGAAGGACTCCCGACCCGGGTCGGTGAGGGTCTCGAGGTTGGGTCGGAGCGAGACGCCGTCCATCTCGGACGTGTCCGCCTCGATCCCCGCCAGGTCGAGGATGGTCGGGACGATGTCGACGCTCGGGATGTACCCGGACAGGACGCCGGGCTCGAGGCCGGGGCTCTTGAAGAACCACTGGGTCATGGCCGAGTCGTTGTAGTAGGTGCAGCCGTGGTAGAAGTACCGTGGGTCGGGTCGAGAGCCGTTCTCCTGGCCGTGGTCGGAGCCGAGCACGATGATCGCCTCCTTGAACCGATCGCGCTGGTGGAGATCGATCATGATCTCTTCGATGCGGTCGTCGGTGTCGCGGACCTCGCTGGCGTACGCCGCCTCGATGTAACGGCGGTCTTCCTCGTCCCAGCCGTGCTGCCCGGTGCTCACCGCGTCGAGGCTGGCGTGGATCGCGGCGTCGAGGGTGCCCTGGTAGGGTTCGCCCTGGAACTCCGAGTAGTGGGGCTCCACGACCTCGTAGTCCTCGTGCGGGTTCATGAAGTGCACCCAGACGAAGAGGTCCTGGTCGGGGTGGAGGTCGAGTTGTTCGATCACCAGTTCGACGTTGGTGGCGTCCGCCTCTTTCTGGGTGGGACCGCCGGTGTCGCTCTCGCGGTAGGTGCAGGCGAAGTAGTCCCAGCCGAAGTCGGGCTCACGCTGCTCGCCGAGCTCGCACCGGTTGGCGGTGATGAAGACGGTGTAGTACCCGGCCGCCCGGAACGCGTCCTGCATGGTCGGGACGTAGTCCCCCCAAGCGTCACCGTTGTCCCGGACGCCGTGGTGCCGCGGGTAGTAGCCGGTGGCGATGGTGGCCATCGAGGGCCCGGTCAGCGCGCGGCTCATCAGCACGTCGGGGAGGACGACCCCATCGGCGAGGAGGAAGTCCTGGTAGGGGGTCGTGTCCCAGCCCCGTTCCTCTTCGCGCCAGCCGTACCAGAGCCGGTTCATGGCGTCCTGGGTGACCATCATCACCAGCTTGGGCTCGACCTTGGGGATGGTGGTCGTGGAGTCGTCGGTGTCGGTCGGCGTGGAGTCGTCGGTCTCGGTGGGCGTCGACTCGGTCGGGTCCGTGGGCTCGGAGTCCGAGTCGATCACGACACTCTCGGTGGGCGTGAGCACTTCAGGGTGTTCGAAACGGACGCATGCGAGCAGCGACAGGACGAGCATCTGCTCCTCGGGAGGGACGAGTCGGAATCCCCCTATCGACGGAGGGGGGAGCGGTCACGGGTTGAGGACGCGAAAAGGGGGTTGGGAGGCGAGGGACGAGACGGGCGGCCGTCGTTGCGGCTACCCCCATCGCATGGTACCGTAGCTGGGTGATCCCGGTCATGCATTTAATGGTGCGCACATGATGTTCCTGTGGCTCCTCGCTTGTGTCTACCGAGAGATCGACACCACTGGGCAGGCCGACGCGGACACCGACGTGGACGCCGACACGGACGCCGACGCCGACACGGACACCGATCCGGGGACCATCGCCGCGTTGGAAGCCGAGCTCCGCACGCTCCTCGGCGATCCCTCGTACTACGTGCTCCCCGACGTCCCCGTCGACCCCTCCACCGCCTCCACCGACGACTACGCCAGCATCCCGCAGGACCCGCTCAACCCCATCACCCCCGAGAAGGTGCGGCTGGGTCGCGAGTTGTTCTTCGAGCCGGGCATCGCCGCCAAGCCGTTCAAGGAGGACGGCGACCTGTACACGTCCACCTGCGCCACCTGCCACGACCCAACGGCGGGCTTCACTTCGGGGTCGTACCTGGGGCGCGGCATCGGCGAGGGCGGGACGGGGTACCTCGCGGACCGCCATCTGCTCGAGGAGTTTGCGGGGGAGATCGACCTCATCGACATCGGCCCCTGGAACGACACCCGGCTGGTCAACGTGGCCTACCGTGGCGTGCGCGGGGGCTGGCAGGGCGAGTTCGACTCGACGCTCACGGAGGAGGAAAAAGAGGCGTACAACGAGAAGTTCTGTGAGATCAGCCAATACGGCTACGAGGGCATCGAGTGCTACTCGTACGTCTCCATGCGCTCTCACGGCTTCTTCTCGGGCGTGGAGACGGCCCCGGACGAGAGCGTCCTGAGCCCCAACTCCGGTCTCGCGGCCTACTCCGAGTACAAGGAGATGTTCGACGCGGCCTTCCCCGAAGTGGCCGAGTCGTCCCGCATGACGCGGCGCTACACGACGCTCGCGGTCGCGGCCTTCGTCCGGACCGTGATCACCTCCGACGCCCCGTTCCAGAAGTTCCTCAAGGACCCGCAGGACGGCACGGTGCCTTCTCCGATGAGCGAAGCGGAGCTGCGCGGCGGGCTCCTGTTCTTCGGCGAGGCCCACTGCAGCCAGTGCCACACCGGTCCGGGCCTCACCGCTGCGAAGTACGCGAACATCGGCGCTCCCGGCCTGTTGGAGACGGACACGCTCCGCGGGTTCCCGTCGATCGAGACGCCCACCGAGGACATGACGCTGGTCGAGTTCTTCAGCGCGCTGTCGACCGAGTACCCGCCCCTGATCAACGAGGGCCGCTACGACGTCACCCTGCTCGAGGAGGACTTCGGCAAGTACGAGATCGTCTCCGCGTACGGCGCGGGGGCTCCGGGCGTCGAGCGGTTCGGCCACGGGGCCTACCACGACTCCTTGGAGGCGTGGATCCGACACAAGGTCAGCGGCTCGGCCGGCTCCACGGTGGACCAGCGCCTCGCGGCCACCCTCGACAGCCGGCTCTTCTTCGGGACCGAGCAGTGGATCACCGACGCCCAGATCGCGGACCTGGTGGCGTTCGTGGGCACCTCGCTCACCGACCCGGACATGGAGCTCCGCTACGGAGACCCCGACCACGAGAGCCTCGCCGGCTTCTGCTCCCCGAATAACGACCCCGAGAGCTGCGCGGCGTACTAGCGGGATGCGGTCGCTGCGGCGGCACGAGGGTGGTGGCGGCAGGCCATGAGAATCGAACTCACCGGGCGGCCCCTCTCGAGGCGCCCCGACCGGTTTTGAAGACCGGGGCCGGCACCAGCGCGGCACGGCCTGCCAACCGCGGTCTAACGAGTCCGCGGCCGGTCGTCGCTACAGGTCCTCGGCCACGTGCAGGATCATCGACGGGTCCGCCTTGGCGGACGCCTTGGCCATGTCGTCGTACAGCGGACGGTACTGGTAGACGATCTTCGCCGCGCCCTTGCCGTCCGACTCGTAGATGAGCCGCACGCGGTCGCCGGTCCAGGTCATGCTGTTGACGCCCAGGCGTTCCTTGGACTCGCCGTAGGCCTGGACCAGCCCGGCCTGGAGCAGGTTCATGTTGGTCTTGTTGTTGGTCAGCGTCAGCATCACCTGGACCAGGCGGTCCTCGAAGTAGAGGTACTCGACGTTGTCGAGGGTGACATCGCCCACTGCGCGGTCCCCGGACGCGGCGCCGAGGGTGCATACGGCCTGCCCGTCGGTCTTCGGTCCGCAGCGCATGTTCTCGGGGAGCACCGTGCCCCAGCGGAGCTCCTTCCAGCCCCCCTTGCTGTCAGGGGACTTCGACGGACCGGCCAGGACGAGGGAGACAAGGAGGAGCGTCAACATCGGGAGTATCCTTGAAGCGGGGCGGCTTGTAGCACCGTCGGCGGAACCCGCAAGCGGCTTGTCCTCGTCCGCCGGACGTGCGAACGTGAACGCGAGGCGCCCATGTTCCTTACGCTCATCCTCGCCTGTAGTGACCAGAAGCTCGGGACCTTCAATGGCGAGCCGGCGGCCGAGATCCTCTCCCACGTCGACGGCGACGCGGTGGTGGAAGGCGCGACCGTGGCGTTTCGAGGCTCGGCGTCCGATCCGGACGACGTGAACAGCACGCTGACCACCGCCTGGTACGCGGGCGACACGCTGGTCTGCGCGGGCAACCCCGACGACGACGGCGCCACGAGCTGCGACGTGCCGATCGCCGCCGACACCGTCTCGGTGGTGTTGGAGGTGCGCGACCCCGACGGCGCGTCGGCGTCCGACAAGGTGAGCCTGACGGTGATCCCGTTGGCGGCGCCCGCGGTCACCATCCAGTCGCCGGCGAGCGGGGCATACCTCTACACCGACCTGCCGGTGGACCTCGCCGCTACCGTGACCGATCCAGACGACGCCGCCGACACCCTGATCTACGCGTGGACCTCCTCGGCCGGCGGTGCGTTGCCCGCCGGCTCCGTCGCCGCCGACGGCGGGATCACCGACGTGAGCTTCCTCCCCGAAGGCACGCAGACGCTCACGGTGACCGTCACCGACGACGACGGGAACGTCGGCAACGCCGAGGTGGGCGTGACGGTCGGCCCGCCCAACAGCCCGCCGGTCCCCACCATCACCACCCCGATCGACGGGGACCGGGGACGGCTCGGGGACGCGCTCCTCCTCGACGGCACGGTGATCGACGTCGACCAGCCCGAGGACAGCCTGGTGGTGAGCTGGTCCTCCGACGTGGACGGCGCCCTGGGCGCGAGCGCCCCCACTTCCGACGGTAACGTCAGCCTGCGGGTCACCCTGTCCACCGGCGCCCACGTGCTGACGCTCTCGGCCGCGGACGAGCTGGGCGCGGTCGGCTCGACCAGCGTCGTGTACACGATCAGCGCGCCGCCCACGGTGGTCATCGACGCGCCCGTGGACGGCGAGGTCGTGCCCGAGGGCGAGACGGTCTCCCTCGTCGGCACGGTCAGCGACGATCTCGACGCCCCCGAGGGACCCGAGCTCACCTGGACCTCGGATCGGGACGGGCTCCTCTGGAGCGGGAACGCCGACGGCGCCGGGTCGGTGATCACCGCCCGCGACGACCTCTCCGCCGGCACCCACCTCCTGACCTTGTCGGCCACCGACAGCGACGGCCTCGTGGGCACCGACACCGTCTCCCTCCGCGTGAACGGGCTCCCGAGCGCCCCGACCGTCTCCATCTCCCCCGACCCGGCGACCTCGGCGGACGATCTCACCGCCACCGTGGACGTGGGCGCCGTGGATCCGGAGGGGGACCCCGTCTCCTACACCTGGACCTGGCTGCGGAACGGCGTGGTCTCCGGGGCCTCGACCTCGTCCTCCCTCCCGGCCTCGGCGACCATTTGGGGCGAGGTGTGGCAGGTGCAGGTCGTCCCCGACGACGGGACCCACGCCGGGCCAGCCGGCGCCGCCAGCGTCACCATCGGGAACGCCCCGCCCTCGCTCGCGGGGGCCGCCATCACGCCCGATCCGGCCGACGCCGGCGACGCGCTCACCTGCACGGCGAGCGGCTACGCCGACGCCGACGGCGATGCCGACCGGTCCACCATCGCGTGGACGGTCGGGGCCACCACCATCGGCACCGGCGCCACCGTCACCACCGGGTACCGCCGCGGCGACCTGGTCACCTGCACCGTGACCCCGTTCGACGGGACCGACACCGGCGCCCCCGTCACCGCCGCGCTGACCATCGACAACGCGCCTCCGGCGGTCTCAGCCCTCGCGATCACCCCCTCCAGCCCGGGGACCAACGACACCCTGTCGGTGTCGGTCAGCACCGCCGACGCCGATGGCGACGCGGTCGCCTTGGCGTATGCCTGGTACGTCAACGGCGGGCTGGCGGGGTCGTCGTCCACGCTCGCGGGGACGGCGTCGTTCAGCCGCGGCGACGGAGTCTACGTGGTCGTGACCCCCGGCGACGGAACCGACACTGGGGCCGCGGCCACCTCGGCGACGGTCACCATCGCCAACACCGCGCCCACCGCGCCGACCGTCAGCATCAGCCCCGCGAGCCCCACCGAGGGGGTCGACGATCTGTGGTGCCAGGTGACGGCCGGCGGGACCGACATCGACGGGGACGCGATCAGCTACACCGTGCGCTGGGAGGTCGACGGCGTCAGCTTCAGCCGGGGGTCGACCACCACCTGGCCGACCGACACCATCGACGCCGCCGACACCGCCGCCGGGGACCGCTGGACGTGTACGGTCAGCCCGACGGACGGCACCACCGCCGGGGCCAGCGCGACCGCGTCGGTGACCATCCAGGCCGGCGACGTCGACTACTCGGACACCTGGGCGATGGACAGCGCCGTGTCCTACACCTGTGCCTTCGGCCTGGTGAACTTCAACTTCTCCAGCCTCACCATCGTGGACGGCTACCCCTCGATCAGCGTGCGGGGCAGCGGCAACGTCGGCACCATGACCGGGACGTTCTCGAGCGCCACTGACTTCACCGCCGACAACTACCTGCCCGGAAGTTGCGCGGAGACCTACACCATCAACGGCACGTTCGTCGACGACTACACCCTCGACGCCACCATCGACGCCGCCTACGTCGGGTCGTGCTTCGGCTGCACGTCGCGGTCGTGGACCTTCACCGCGACGCGGTGAGGGGACCCACCGCCGCCTGTGGCTGGCCGTCCAGGGTGCGGACCGCGACTTGGAGGAGCTCGCCGAGGTCGACGTGGCGGGCCTCGATGGCGGCGCGGGTGGATTCGTTCAGGCCGCCGCCGTGGAGTTGCTCGACCTGACGGAGCAGGGCGAGGCGGGCCGGCCGGTCGAGCGGCGAGACCTGGAGCGTGGGGTCGGCGCCAGACCAGGCGTCGGGGCGGGGGAGGAGCCCGGCGCGCTCGAAGGGCTCGGAGGCCCCGGCCAGGACCACCCCGAGGCCGCCGGCGCTGTCGGAGGCGTGCAGTTGCCCGAGGCGGGTGAGGTTGTCGGTGCGGGCGGTGGGGTTGCGGAGCCGGGCGATGCTGTCGGCGTGGTCAAGAAACAGCACCAGACCCCCGAAGCCGGCGAGGCGGCAGAGGCGGGCCAGCAGGCGCAGCTGATCCCAGGCGCAAATGTCGCTGAGCGTGGGCGCGATCCGCAGCACCCGGCCCGCATCCGGGCTCCCGCCCAGCCAGGCGTAGGCGTCGTCTGTCGCGGCCACGTCACCCCGAAGGGGCGCCCGACAGGCCTCGAACACCACCGCCCCGAAGGCCGCTCCGCCGGGCAGGGCAGCCAGACCAGAGAGTCGGCGTCGGAATTGAAGCTCGCGATCCAGGCCGACCGCGCGCGCTTCGATGGTGGCGACATCGACGAGGCGATCCACCACCTTGCGTAGCGCGCCCCCGTCCGGGTGCACCCGGGTGGAGAGGCTGGCCACGGCGGCCCGGTAGAGTCGGGTGACCTGCCCGCGCTCCCCGCTCAGCCGGAGGTCGGAGGTGAGGTTGGCCGACGCCGCGACCACGCGCTGGTCGAGCGCCATCGCGCGGGCGGCGCCGAGGAGGAAGGTGGTTCCGGAGCCGCTGGGGCCGAGGAGCAGGCGGACCAGGTTCCGGCCGCGGCTGACGCGTTCGATGTCCCCGCTCAGCGTGCCGATCTCGGCGTCGCGACCGGCCACGACGAAGCGGTGCCCCAAGTCAGGGGCGCGACCTTCGCGGAGGGCCAGGAGGAGCGCGTCCCGTTCGCGAGGCGACGGCGTGGGAGGAAGAAGCACATCCCCAGTTTTTATCCAAACGGCCGGCAGGCCACCGAGTCGACACGATTGAAACCGATTCGTGACACGGATGTCGCACACCGTCCAAGATCCCCCCGCGCCAGCCCGCCGGCCGGAGTGTTTGCACGTCCGGCGCCAAGTTGTTTCACAGCTTCACTGAACCGACACAGTGTCTGGGCTACTCGTGGGGCGCCCGACAACCGGGTCCTGTACGACCCCCGGAGACCTCATGCGTAATTGGCATCTACTCGCCCTGGTCCTTCCTTTTTCCACCGCTTGCGCCGACAAGGCCACCGAAGACACGGACACCGCCTCCACGGACTCCGACGCCGACACCGACACCGATGCGGACACCGACGCCGACACCGACACCGACACCGACACCGACACCGACACGGACACCACGAGCGGCATCCCCGCCGCCGAGTGTGTGGACGAGGGCGGTGCCTGCCTGCTCGCCGGGACCTACACCGCCAGCATGAAGCTCACCGCCGACAAGCCCTGGTTGCTGCGCAGCGGGGTGATCATCGGCGACGACTCGGCCGAGACCATCCTCGAGATCGAGCCCGGCACCCAGATCTACGGGGAGTCCGCCACCAACGGCTTCCTGGTGATCACCCGCGGCTCGCAGATCTGGGCCGAGGGGACCGCCTCGGCCCCCATCGTGATGCAGCCGGACCTCGCTCCCGGCTCGCGCGCCCGCGGCTCCTGGGGCGGGCTCGTCCTCAACGGCCGCGCCCCCATCAACGCGTGCGTCGAGGCCACCGCCGACTGCGAAGCGGAAGGCGAAGGCGGCACCGGGCTGTACGGCGGCAGCGATGCCAGCGACAACTCCGGCGTCCTCAAGTACGTCGTCATCGCCTTCGGCGGCACCGAGATCAGCCCGGACAACGAGATCAACGGCCTCACCCTGGCGGGCGTAGGCATGGGGACCACCGTCGACTACGTCCAGGTCCACATGAACCTCGACGACGGGATCGAGTTCTTCGGCGGTTCGGTCAATGCGAAGCACCTCGTGGTCACGGGCGCCGGCGACGACAACTTCGACTACACCAACGGCTACAACGGGAAGGTCCAGTTCGCCGTGGCCCAGCAGTTCGAAGACGCGGGAAACAACGGCTTCGAAGCTGACAACAACGAAGAAGACTACACCGCCCAACCGCAGACCCGGCCGATCTTCTCCAACGTCACCATGGTGGGGTCGGAGTCGATCAAGGCGTCCAACTACGGGGCGGTGCTCCGGCGCGGCTCGGCGCAGGAGCTCCACAACGTCGCGATGACCGGCTTCTCGGCCGCCTGCCTCGCGGTTCGGGATGACGACACCTACGGCCACTTCACCTCGGGCGAGTCGGCGCTCGCGCACTGGCGCATCGCCTGCGACGAGAGCTTCGAGTCGGGTGACACCGACATCATGACCGAGGACGAGGTGTTCGCCGCCGGGGCGGACAACGTCGAGGTCACCGACATCAAGCTGGTGGCGGGTTTCAACCCGACCGCGCCGGACTTCCGGCCCGCGACGGGCTCGCCGCTCACCTCGGGGGGCGTGACCCCGTCGGACAGTTTCTTCGACAGCGTCATCTACATCGGGGCCTTCGATTCCAGCAACGACTGGACCGCGGGCTGGACGATTCACGACCTGAACTAGCCCGCATTTGCGGGCCAGGCAGGGTTTGTGTCCGGCGGCGACCGAGGGTGGTCGCCGCCCCTTCTCCCTCCGAGACGGTGTCATGCCTGCATTGCTGCTCCTACTCTGCTCCGCGTTCGCGGAGGATCTTCCTCCCTCCTCGCCGCCGCCGGGTTCCAACCCGGACCCGGGCACTCCAGGGCCCGTGGAGCCGGAGCCGGTTCCGGTTCCGGTGCCGGTCGAGCCCGTCGGCGGGGAGGCGCTCCCGTCGGCGTCGGCGGCGGCGCCCGTCACCGCGGGCGCAGTCGTCGGCACCATCCTCAGCGACCGCGGCATCCCCTTGCCGGGCGCCCGTGTCTACACGGTCGACGTCCAAGGAACGGCCCTCACCGACAGCGCCGGCCGCTTCTCGCTGGCGCTGCCTCCCGGGGTCTACACCCTCTACGCCGACGCTCCCGGCTTTGACACCACCCGCCTCGACGCCGTCCCGGTCACGGCGGGCGGGGAGGCCGAAGTGGCGTTCGAGCTCTGGGAGTCCGTCAAGGGCGGCGCCGACGTCGTCGTCACCGGCTCGGCGGTCGTGGGCGGTACCGCGCAGCTCCTCGCGGAGCGGCGTGCGGCCGCCACGGTGACCGACTCGGTCGGGGCCACCCAGATGGCGCGCGCCGGCGACTCGGACGCCGCCTCGGCCATGCGCCGCGTGACCGGCTTGACGGTCGTGGGCGGGAAGTACGTCTACGTGCGGGGCCTCGGCGACCGGTACTCGGCGACCCTGCTCAACGGCTCGACCCTCCCGAGCCCCGAACCCGAGAAGCGGGTGGTCCCGCTCGACCTCTTCCCGACCTCGCTGCTCGAGGCGGTGGTCATCCAGAAGGCCTTCTCGCCCGATCTGCCTGCGGAGTTCGGGGGCGGCGTGGTCCAGATCCGGACCCGCGGCATCCCCAACAAGGGCTTCTTCTCGCTCGGCCTCTCGGGTGGCTACGTCCACGGCACGACCTTCGGCGAAGGGCTCTCCGGGGTCCGCGGCCCCACCGACTATCTCGGTCTGGGCCGCGCCTTCCGGGCCCTACCGCCCTCCATCGCCGAGACCTCGGAGCCGCTCAAGGCGGCCGGCATGTTCTCGGAGACGGGCTTCACCAGCGAGGAGCTGGCGGCGTTCGGGGAGGCGCTCCCCAATCACTGGTCCATCGATCCTCGGCAGCTCCCCCCCGACGTCGGCGGCACCATCGCCTTCGGCGACCGCTTCACCATCGGGAGCGTCGACGTCGGCGGCCAATTGGGCGTGGTGTACAACAACGCCTGGTCCCAGGACGACGGCAACCGGAAGGTGTACAGCGCGTCCGACGGGGTCTTGGAGCTCAAGCGGGAGACCACCTACACCGAGACGCGCAACACCATCCGGGTGGGCGGCGCGCTCTCCCTCGGGGCGGAGTGGGGGGCGGACTCCACGCTGGTCTCCACCACGCTGCTCAACCGAAACAGCGTGGCGACCGCGGCGGTCTACGACGCCGACGACCCCACGGCGACCACCGACACGCGCACCTCGTGGGTGGACTGGATCGAGCAGCAGCTCTTGTTCGAACAGGTCGCGGGCAGCATCCGCGTCGGCGGCCTCGTGTTCACGCCCCGCTACGCGTACGCGGAGGCCACCGGCGTCGAGCCCGATCGCCGGGAGTACACCTACACCCTCGCCGAGGATGGGACCTACTACCTCTCCCAGTTCGGTGGCTCGAACGACATCCTCTACGGGAACCTCCGGGACCGCACCCACGATGGCACCCTCGAAATCGGGCTGCCGGTGCGCCTCCAGGGCGGGAGCGGCATGCTCAAGGTGGGCGGTGGCCTCGTGGACCGCGTCCGGACCGGCGGCACGCGGCGCTTCTCCTATGAGTTCCACGGCTCCCAGGGGATCGACCTCTCGCTCCCCGCCGACGAGATCTTCGTGGCGTCCAACATCGGGGCGTCCGAGACCGGCGACCCGGGTTGGTTGGAGCTGGAGGAGGTCACCAGCAACTCGGACGACTACACGGCGACAGCGCGTATCGCCAACGGCTATTTCATGGCCGATCTGCCGTGGGTGCGGCGGTTCCGATCCTCGCTCGGCGTCCGGGTCGAGCAGTCGACCCAGAACGTCGCCACCTTCGAGAACTTCGACGCCGATCTGGAGCCGGTGGTCGCGGAGTTGGCCACCACCGACGTGCTCCCGGCGGCGAACCTCACCTTCGGGGTGGGGAAGGGGGACGGCGCCGAGACCATGCTGGTCCGGCTGGGCTATGGGCGGACCGTGTCCCGTCCGGAGCTGCGCGAGCTGTCCGAGGTCTCGTATTTCGACTACCGGACCGGCCGCCTCTACTTCGGCAACCCCGAGCTCGAGCGGGCCCTCATCGACAACGTCGATCTACGTTGGGAGTGGTATCCGTCGGCGTCGGAGAGCCTTTCGCTGGGCGCGTTCTACAAACACTTCGCCGATCCGATCGAGTCCGTCGTGGCGGTCAGCGCCGTGTCGGGGAGCGTCGGCACCTTCGCCAACGCCACCGCTGCCACCAATCTGGGCGGGGAGATCGACGTGCGACAGGGGCTGGGCGTCATCAGCCCGGCGCTGTCCGAGTTCTACGTGGCAGGGAACGCGGCCTACATCTATTCGCGTGTCAATCTGGAGGGCACGGACGGGAACCAGACTTCCGACGTCCGGCCGCTCCAAGGTCAGTCACCCTACATCGTCAATCTCCAGTTTGGCTACGATCACGATGCGACCCGCAGCAACGCCACGTTGTTGTACAACGTGTTCGGACCGCGGATCGTGGAGGTGGGCACCGCCGGCATCCCCGACACCTTCGAGCTCCCGGTCCACCGACTGGACCTCGTGCTCACCCAGGGCATCGGCGACCACTGGAAGCTGCGGGCCAAGGGCGGGAACCTGCTGAACTGGCCCTCCCGCAAGCGTACCGGGACCGCGATCTCCGAAGAGGAGACCGGCGGCTGGTCGGCGGGGCTCGGCCTTACCTGGACCCCGACCTGATCCCAGCGCGGACGGGCCCTCAGGGCCCGTCCGGAAACAACCGTGTCGCACCGAGGGCGTCGATGCGCCCCGAGGCCGAGGAGCGAGGAGGGAGCATGTCCGCCGACATGTGACCGACGAGCGACGCCGGGATCGGGGATGCAGCGGCGGCCGAATGCAATGGTTGTTTCCGGACGGGCCCCAAGGTGTGACAGCTGACCCGCCCCACGAGCCCGGTTTCCAGGGCGGCGCGCTCCACCACGTGTTGGAAGCTGCGGGTGGTCAACACGCCGCCGTCCTCGTCGCGGGCGATGAGCGGTGCGCGCGCCGGACGCTTCGCCATGACCGACGAGAGCGGGCCGAGGAGTATCGGAAAGTGGGACATTCGCTCGTCGAGCACCCCGCCCCTGCCGTGCGTGTTGTCCTCGCGCGACGGCAGTAGGCGGTGGACAGACGACCTTCATGCGCATAAACTACGTCCGTGGATCCGGTCCAGCCCACCAGCGCCGAACTCGTCAGCCTGCTCCGTCGCGTGCGGGTCGCGGTAGAGGAGTAGCGGGTGAGGGTCACGGAGTACGCCCGCGAGGGTGCGGCGGCGTTGGACTGGAACGAGTCGGATATCTTCCTGCAACTACGGGAGCTTGCCCCTCCTGATTGGCTTCGCTGCGAACGGAGCACGGACCCCTCGCGCCCCGACCTGATCTGGGTCTTCGAACCCGACTACTGGGACGGTGGGAAGTTGTGGATACGTCTTGTCGAGCGCTCTGGCGTCCTTGTCGTCAGCTTTCATAGAGGGTGAACCATGCTTCTGACCGACCTTACGCCTCCTGATTGCACCGAGTGCGGCCAACGCGCGCGGCTGGTGCGCTACGTGCGAAGCTACCGTCGCGGGAGCCGTGTGCTCGCCGTCGAGAGCGGATCCTGGGAGTGCGCCAACTGCGCGGATCCGCTCACGGGAGCCCGACCGTTCCGATTCGCAGACGCGCCGCTCTTGCGCTGGACCGACGCTCGTGCGGCGGAACTGTGGAGCGAGCGGTTCGGCGAGCAGATGCCACCCTCGGAACGAGGGAAGCACTCAAAGCCCCCAAGGACGGAGCGAGTTCCCGTCATGCTCACACGCGCCGAGTTGGCGCGGCTGGATGCCAAACGCGGTGACCTGACGCGGTCGGACTACCTGCGGAAGGCCATCTGACCGACACTGATGTCAGGGCTTCGGGCTCGCCGCGTTCCTCCGCCGGCCGTCATGGCGGAACACGCGATTCGCGAACGTCCCACCTTCCGATAACTGGCCGACGTGCTGCTTCGCCCCGAAGACGGGGCTCGGGTCGGCGCGGACGCCGACCACATAGCCTGCCCGGCGGGTACGCCGGGCACCGGCGCGCGGACGCGCCTGGCCACGTCAGCACTCGTCTTTGCGTTATGGGACAGGCCGGAGGCCGGGGCCAAGTGGTGGCGCGAGTCGTGGCCTACGCCTCCTTCCGGCGCGCCCGTTCTGGGTCATCTCATCCAGTTCACCACCCGAACGTCGCGGAACGCCTTGAAGTGACGCACGTTGTTCGTCACGAGCGTCAGGTCGTTTCGCACGGCAACGGCCGCGATCTCGCCGTCCGCGTACGGAGCTACCTTTCCGGCCAGTTTCAGGCGGGCTCGCTCACGTCCATGCCAGGCGGCAGCTTCCTTGTCGTAGGGAAGGATCTCCACAGATGGCTCGATGACCCGCAGCAGCGCCTCCTCGATTTCCCCCCTCCGCTTACCCCGCGGCATCAGCTCGAGTCCGAACATGGCCTCCTGCCAGGTCGTCGCAGCGATTGCGAGCGAACTTCGGTGCTGTTCCAAGCGCGTGGTAAATCGTCGGTGCGGCGACAGCTTCATGCACTCGGAGAGCGAGTCGCTGTCGAGCAGAAAGCGTGCCGTCACCACTTGATTTCCCGTCCCTGAGAGCGATCCCTCGTGTTCGCGAACACCTCTGCGATCTCCTCATCGGTGATCCCGGCACTCGCCCGCCAGTCCCGAAGGGCCTCCACGAGGTCTGGCCGGCGCCCATCGAGCCGCCGGTATTCGTCCATCGACAAGATCACCGCGACCGGCTTCCCATGCCGCGTAATCTCGACCGGAGACCCCCGCTCGGCCTCGTGAAGGATGGCTGGTAGATGGTTCTTGGCATCAGCAACCGAGACCTGGCGGCTCATGGGATACCTCGTAGCCAGGACTATAGCCATCTTGGGCCCACTTGTCTCCTCGTGACCTTCCGAGGGACTCGGGCCGGCTCAACCGGCCCCGGACCTACGCCGACGGCATCCCCGTCGCCGTGATGGATGGTCGCGTTGACGGGAGCCCACACGGCCCTGCGCCTCTGCCGCCGCCTCGAAGGTACGCCAGCGGTCGCCTGGACACGACTTCGGTGATCGTCGGTGTCTCGTGCGCGGCCGTCGGCGGGACGCCGGGACGTCTCCTGTCGTAGACGGGGAGCGCGCCCGGGGCGGCCAAACTGATCGTGGCGGGGCAGCCAAGCTGATCCCGGTGGGGGCGGCCAAACTGATCGCCCTCGGTTCCTGGCTCGGACACCCGATCCAGGCGGCGAGGGTCGCCGAGCGATACGTCGAGACGATGGCTCAAACGCCCGATCTCGAACCGAGGAACGGTGCGCCGTTCTACGTGGCTCACGGAGAGTGC
>JAYVAS010000141.1:0-12340 GCA_043750895.1 Pseudomonadota bacterium | reverse complement strand
AAGATGTTCGAGGGCTTGATGCCGCCGTGCCCGGCGGGGGTCGGCTGGACCAGCTTCGCGACCGCGACCAGGCTCTCCACCAGTTGGAAGAAGGTCACGCCGTCGTTCAGGCGCTTCTCGAGGCTGTCACTGAACCGAGGGATCACGTACGCGGGCTGGCCATCGCCCAGCGTCAACCGCGCTTCCAGGCGGGGAAGGTAAGCGTGGCGGGCCTCGCCGAGCAGCCGAGCCTGTTCGAGCACGGCCTCTCGCGACGCGGCGAAGAGCGCCTCGGCGCCGGCGATCTCGCCGCGGAAGTCCTCAGGGCCCAGCGCGGTCTTGAGCACATAGGTGAGGTCGTCGCTCTCGCGGCGGATGACCCACGAACGCCCCCAGGTACCGCGGCCGAGGAATTGGCCTACCTGCCAGGTTGCACCCTGCCCGTCGCGGACGGTATCCCCAGTCTTCATCAAGAGCCGGTTCCGAAGTGCCGCTGCCCTATCGGCGCGGCACCCGTTTCGCAACGCCCGTGGTAGAGGAGCGCCGTGCTCTTCCCCGGGTCTGGACCAGCCACCTACCTCCTCCTCAGGTTCTTCGCAGGCCGTGCGCGGGCTCGGCTCGAGTCGGGCATTCTCGACGCCCGCGCCGCCCAGGCCGCCCGGTTGAGGCTGATCGTCCAGAACGTCCGTGGAACGGCGTTCGAACAGGCCCACGCGATGCGGGGCGACGAGGACCTGCACGCCTGGCGCGAAGCGGTCCCGGTCCGGACCTTCGACGAGCTCTACCCGTACCTGGAGCACGTCGCGCGCGGCGAACCGCGGGTGCTCACGCGCGAACGGGTGCGGTCCCTGCTCGAGACCAGCGGCACCACCGGCCAGCCCAAGTGGCTGCCGGTGACCGACAGCTGGGCCCAGACGGTGGCCGACGCCCAGTCCCTGTGGATGTTGGGGTTGCTGCGGGACGATCCCGATCTGGCGGCCGGGAAGGTCCTCGCCCACATCTCCCCCGCCGAGCACGCGGTGTCGTCGGGCGGCCTCGCGGTGGGCGCCAACACCGGGCGGATGTTCCTCGCCCAGCCCTGGTGGTTGCAGGCGCGGGCCGCGGTGCCCTACGCCGCCTGTTGTATCGACGACGCCGACGTGCGGGCCTACACCGTGCTCCGCCACGCCGTCACCGAGCCGATCACCAGCTGGACGGCCGCAAACCCGTCCACCATCCTCCTCTACTGTCGGCACCTGCAGAACTGGTGGGAGGAGCTGGCGGCGGATTGCCGCGACGGCACCCTCACCCACGGGCCGGCGGCCCGGCTGGACGCCTCCTCGCGGGCGTTGCTGGCGCGCGGCCTTCGGCGCCGCACCCTGCCGGCCGAACCCTACCCGGCGGCGATCTGGCCCCTGCGCCGCATCAACTGTTGGACCGGCGGCCCCGCGGCCTTCTTCGTGCCCCACCTCGAGGCCGCGATCGGCGCGCCGGTGCCGGTGCGCGAGATCGGGATCACCGCGTCCGAGGGCTTCTTCGCGGTGTCCGTGGACGACGGGGACCCGATCGCCTACCTCGGCGGCCACCTGCTCGAGTTCCTGGACGACGCCGGGGACCCCCATTGGGCCTGGGAGGTAGAGGTCGGCCGCGAGTATCGGCTGGTGATCTCCACCGAGGCCGGCCTCTACCGCTACGACATCGGCGACGTGGTGCGGATCACCGGGTTCGAGGGGCAGGCTCCCCGGATGGTGTTCGTGCGGAAGGCGGGGGCGATCCTCAACGTCGTCGGGGAGCGGGTGACGGAGAACCAGGTGATCGCGGCGGCCCAGTCGGCGTTCCCGACGGCCGTGGGCCTCTCGGTGTCGGTCCGCGCCGAGCTTCTACCCGCCCTGCGCGTGGCGGTGGAGGGGGTCGGGGACCGGGTCGTCTTCGACCTGGAGCTGCAGCGGCTCAACGTCGAGTACAAGTCGCGCCGGGAGACGGGGCGCATGGGGCCGCCGGTGGTGGTCTCGGTGGCCCCGGGCACCTTCGCGCGGTGGCGTCGCGCTCGGATGGAGGCGGGTGCGCCCGAGGCGCAGGTCAAGGACCCGGTGGTCCTCGAACCGGAGCGGTGGGACGCGCTGGTGCGCGCGTGATCCTGCATCTCACCGGCGTCGGGATTCTCCTGTTCTGGGTGGGGGTGGCCGCTTCGGTCGAACGCGGACGCCGGTCGCTCAAGTGGCGGCTCACCGCCGAGGACCCGGTGGACCGCCCCTTGCCGCCCGTGCTGGTGGTCGTTCCGGCCCGGGACGAGGTCGCCAACATCGCCGACTGTGTGCGCGCGCTGGCCGCGTCCGATCACCCGTCGCTCGAAATCCTGGTCTACGACGACGCGTCCTCGGACGGGACGGCGGAGCGCGCGGCGGCAGCCGGGGCGCGCGTGGAGCGCGGCGCCGGCGGACCGCTTCCCGATGGGTGGAAGGGGAAGCCCTGGGCGCTGTGGCGGGCCACGCGGGGGGCGGATCGTCCGTGGCTGCTCTTCGTCGACGCCGACGTCCGGGTCAGCCCGGAGGCGATCTCCCGGGCCCACGCCTACGCCTTGCGGGAGGACGCGGACTTCCTCTCCGGCTTCGGCCGTCTGATCATGGGTTCTTTCTGGGAGAAGGTGATCCAGCCCTCGGTGGGGGGGCTGATCCTCGCCGGAAACAACCTCGACAAGGTGAACGACCCGCAGCGTCCCGAGGACCTCATCGCCAACGGGCAGTTCATCCTGGTCCGGAGGGAGGCCTATGAAGCGGCCGGCGGGCACGGCGCCGTGCGCGCCGACATCCTCGACGACGTGGGGCTCGCCCGCGCCGTCCATCGCACCGGCGGACGGGTGCGGGTGTTGTTCATGCGCACTCTCTTTTCGTGCCGCATGTACACCAGCCTCTCGGAGCTCTGGCTCGGCTGGACCAAGAACCTCTACGCCGGCATGCACCACCGGCTCGGCCTCGTCTTCCTGCTGGCCGGGTTCGTGGCCTTCGAGTTCATCCTGCCCTACGCCTTCATCCCGCTCGGCCTCGCGTGGGGCGACGCCGCCCTGGTCGGGTGGGGCGTGGCGCTGGTGACCGTCATCCAGCTCGTGCGCCTGCGCATGGACGTGATCTTCGAGCAGGAGCCCCGCTATGGGCTGCTCCAGGTGCTCGGCGCCGCCTGCCTGATCGGGCTCCTGTTCGACTCGGCGCGCCGCTCCCGCGCCGGCGCGGTGGTCTGGAAGGGGCGGCGCTACACGGTGCGCAAGGAAGAGGACACGCTCCGTGGGGGCTGAGCGCGCCCCGCGCCCGCCTCACTGAGCGAGCATACGATCCACGGCCTGCCCCGCCAGGGCGGCGTCTCCGTTGAGGTACCCGTGCTGTTGCAGCCCGTTGTCTTCCATGAAGAAGCGGCTCCCGTAGGGGTTCGTGGCGTAGATCGACTCCAGGGAGGCGAGGGTCCCCGCGGGGACCTGCGGATCGTTGGACGACCAGTAGACCTGGAGGGTGCCTTCGAGGCCGCGTTGGTCGAGGTAGCTCGCGAGGCTCCACCAGCCGATGTTGCCGGTGTAGTCGTCGGGGTAGATGCGCGCGATGCCGTCGTTGAGACCGGGGTAGCTGGCATAGTCGCGGACGACGGGGGAGAGGTTGTCGATCATCGCGTCCACGATCATCCCGCGCACGGTGGGCATCACCGAGGAGGCGCCCTCCAGGCTGGTGACCAGCTGTTCGCGGCGCAGGACCTCCATGAGCGCCCGGCCGCCTTCGGCGACGCCCACCATGTACACGCCCGACGCGGTGTCGATCTCGACGGGGATGTCGTCGAAGCCGAACGCGCTCCGCCACAGCTCGGCGGTGGGGACGTCGGCCGACGCCAGCGCCACCATGGCCCACGCCAGCGCCCGCCCGTTGCGGGAGATGTACTCGTCCTCGGCGTTGCGCTCGTAGCCGAACTCGTTGTGCCAGAGGTCTCCCCAGCAGTTCGCGGGGTAGATCGTGACCGTACCCGCTTCGGCGAGCGCGGCCGGGAGGGTGCCCAGCGACACCTCGGTGGGGTCGGGAGAGAGGAGGCCCAGGGTCTGGAAGACCCGGCGGTTGGCCCAGTCCCCGGTGAGACGGTCGTCGTCGGCGTAGTGGGGGCCGTAGAGCGGGTCCTCGGCGACGGGCGCCACCACGTAGTCGAAGGAGCCCCCGTGGAAGGCCACCACGAGGGGGGCGGGCCCGGTCAGACCGGTACGGTAGAGGGCGTAGAAGGTGGCGGAGGTGCCGTCGGGACAGAGCAGGCCGTCGTAGGTGAACGGGCGCAGCACGATGTCGTCGGAGGTGGTGTACGCCGTCTGGTAGCTGAGCTCGCTGACGGTGAGCTCGGGCGCTTCGGGCGTGAAACAGCCGCTCAGGAGCAGGAGGGCGGTGGAGAGGTGGCGCAACGGGGGTCTCCTGGGAGGACTATAGCCTGATGGGCTGGGACGGTCCGCTGGCGTGCGGCGTGGCGCGCCGCGCCCCGATCCAATCCCAAGTACGGTAGCATCCCAGCCCCCTGGAGTAGACGTGCACTGGCGGTGGCTGACCTCGATCGATGAACTCGTCAAAGACAGCCATGCCGTCGGCACCCTCTGTCTGCCGCCGGAGACCCCGCTGTTCGCGGATCACTTCCCCCGGTTCCCGGTCGTGCCCGGGGTGATCCTGCTCGAGGCCATGGCCCAGCTCTCCGGCAAGCTCATCGGCTACTCGGTGCGCCAGGCCCGTGGTGACTGGCCGTTTCCGATCCTGTCGATGGCGAACAACGTGAAGTTCCGGAAGTTCGTACGCCCGGACGAGGTGGCGCGTCTGGAGACGCGGGTCGTCGCGCTGCGCGAGGAGAGCGCCGTCATGGCCGTGCGCGCGCTGGTCGAGGGGCGGGTGTGCGCCACCGCGGAGGAGGTGTTCGTGTTCAACGCGGTGCCACTCGACACCCCTGGCGAGGCGGCGGAGCTGGAGGCCATCGAGCGGAGTGAGCTGGCGCGGCTCTGGAAGGGGTATCCGGGTGACTGAGCGGCGCCGGGTGGTGGTGACGGGTATCGGGATGGTGACGCCCGTGGGCGTCGGGGCGGAGCCCACCTGGCGAGCGGTCCTGGCCGGCGCCAACGGCGTCGGGCCGATCACCCGCTTCGATCCGTCCGGTTTCCCGGTGCGCTTCGCGGCCCAGGCGCCGGTGCCCGGCTCCGGTCCGGCGCTGAAGGAGCGGCTGGTCACCCTCGCGGCCTCCGAGGCCCTGGCGATGGCGCGGGTGCCGGGCGGCGTGCGGCTCGGGGTCTGTGTCGGAAGCGAAGCGGCGCGCCCCCCGCTCGACTGGCTGCTCGAGCGCCGGGTCCCGACCCCCGAGGAGGTCGTCGCGCTCGCGCCAGATCGGCCCACCCTGCAGGTGGTGGCGATGAGCGGCGCCCAGGGGCCGCGGAGCACGGTGTCCACCGCCTGCACCAGCTCCTCCCAGGCGGTGGGCGAAGCCCTGCTCCGCATCCGGCGGGGGGAGGTCGACGCGATGATCGCCGGCGGGGTGGACGCTCTCTCCGAGCCGTTGATGGTGGTCGGGTTCTCGAAGCTCGGCGCCCTCTCGTCCCGGAACGACGCGCCCGCCGAGGCCAGCCGCCCCTTCGATCTGCATCGGGACGGGTTCGTGCTCGGAGAGGGGGCCGCGTTCCTGGTCCTGGAGGAGGAGCGGTCGGCGCGCGCCCGCGGCGCGACCATCCTCGCGACCCTCGACGGGTGGGGCTGCTCGTGCAACGCGTGGCGCATCACCGACTCGCCGCCCGACGGCCGGGGCGCCGCGCAATCGATGGCCGCGGCGCTCGAGGACGCCGGCGTGCGACCCGAGGCCGTGGGCTACGTCAACGCCCACGGGACCTCGACCCCCCAGAACGACCTCTCGGAGAGCGTCGCCATCCGCCGGGTGTTCGGGGACCACACCCCGCCGGTCTCCTCGACCAAGGGGCAGATGGGTCACCTCGTCGCCGCCTGCGGAGCGGTGGAGGCGGTGCTGTGCGTGCTGGCCCTGCGGGACGGGATGCTGCCACCCACGCGCAACCTCGTCGAGCCCGACCCCGCCTGCGGCCCGATCGACTTCATCCGCGACACGCCGCGCCGCATCGCGATCCGCTACGCCCTCACCAACGCCTTCGGTTTCGGGGGCAGCAACGGCTCCCTGTTGTTCGGGACGCCTCCGTGATCGGTGTGCTCGGGGTCGGGCTGGTGAGCCCCCTCGGTGACGACCCCGCCGACGTGGTCCGCCGCATCCGCGCCGGCGCGTCGGCCCTCCGCCCCCATCCGCCGCTCCACGCGCTCCCGGACGATCGCGCGGCGGTGGTCGAGGGGCCGGATCTCACCGGGTGGCTCACCCGTCGTAAGGACGCACGGTTGCTGGCGCGGGCGGCGCGCCTCGCGCTCCCCGCCGCCGGGCGCGCCCTGGCGGGAATCGATGGGGATCGCAGCGAGATGGGCCTCTACGTGGCCGTGGGCCGGGAGCCACCCGACGACGGGGACGCCGAACCGGCGATCGCCGCGATGGCGTCGGCTGACGGGCTCGACCTCGCCGCCCTCGCCGGCCCGGGACGCGCTCTCTACCCGCCCCTCCTCCCGTTGCGAACGCTCCCCAACATGATCCTCGCCCACGTGTCCATCCAGCACGGCATCCGCGGGGAGAACGGCACCTGCGCCGGAGGCCCCGAAGCCGGGCGTCAGGCGCTCGCGGAGGGCGTGGCCGCCATCGAGGAGGGTCGCGCGACCCTGGTGCTGGTGGGGGCGGCGTGGTCGGGGGTGGACCTCGGCAGCGCGCGCGACCGGTGGCGGCTCGGGGAGGTCGACCCGCCCGGAGAGGCGGCCCTGTTCTTCGTGCTCGGACGCGGCGGGCGCCCACTCGGGGCCGTCGCGCTGCCCACCCGCGGCGCGCTCGGGGACCTCGGTCCGGTGGAGGGACTGTTCCCGCTGCTCGTCGCCGTGGTAGGGTGAGCCTCTCACCGCCACCTCCTTGAGCGCTCCTCCTCCGTTGCGTCGCTTCACCTTGCTCAGGGAGCTGGGCGCGGGTGCGCGTGGACCGCTCCACCTCGCGGAGATGCGCCTTCCGGACGGCGGTGCGCGGCTGGTCGCCTTGCGCATCCTCCCGCTGCGCCGCGAGGAGCACGCCGAACGCGCCGCCCAGCTCCGCGATCGCCTGCGGCGGCTCGGCTGGCTGCGCCACGCGGGCTTCGCCGGGATCGACGACGTGGTGTCGGTGGACGGCCAGATCGCGGTGGTGAGCGACTACGTCGAAGGGGTCGGGCTGGACCACCTGCTCGACCACCTCCGCTCCCGCGCGGCCCCGATGCCGGTGCGGGCCGCGCTCGAGCTGGTCGGGCGGGTCGCTTCGAGCCTCGACGCCGCGTGGCGTCGGGTGTCCTTCGAGGGCGGGGCGGCGGTGAACCTGGTGCACGGGGATGTGCGCCCCGCCAACATCCGGGTCGACGACGGCGGCGCCATCAGGGTGGTCGATGCCGGTGTCGCGCTCACCCTGCACGACGTCCCCGGCCTCTCCTCCCCCTTCCCGCCCGCCTACCTCGCCCCGGAGCGGGCCCGCGGGCGCGCGCCCGAGCGGGCTTCCGACGTCTACGGGCTCGGCGCCACGCTCGTCGATCTCCTCACCCTCAACCCTCTCGACCGGCCGCGGTTGCGCTCGGATGCCCACGCCCGGCTGGTTGCCGAGCGCGCCCAGGCGGTGGTCTCCATGCCCGGCGGCGACGCGGCGCTCGGGGCGCTCGTCGCCGATCTGTGCGCGTTCGAGCCCGGCCAACGGCCCGATGCCGCGGGGGCGGCGGAACGATGCCGCGCGCTGGCGCGCCGTCTCCCCGAGGAGGGCTTCGCCACCTGGGCCGAACGGGTCGTACCGGTGGCCCTCGCCGGTGGGCTCGGCCGCGCCCGCACCCCCAATCCGCTCACCGAGATGCTCCTCGTCGAGGACGAGCCGTTCGAGGGCGCGTTCGACGATCAGAGTGATCCCTTCGGCCTCTTCGGCGGGGACCTCGCCGCGCCGGCCGCCTCCGCCCTGGGGCGTGTGCCGGCCCCGTCGGTGCGTCGCCCGCGCCCCACCCCGCTGGGCCCCCGGCCCGTCCCCGAGGCGTTGGTGTTCCCGGTGCGCGTCGCCGAGCCCCAGCCGGCTCCGGAGCGCACCGAAGACCTGCCTACCCTGGACCTCACCGGGGAGGTGTCGCTCTCGCTGGAGTTGGACGACCGGCCGGAGTCCACCGAAGTGGGGTTGCCGGTCCTCGCCCACATACCGTTCGACCTGAACGACCTCACCGAAGGGCTGGACGCGCCCACGCCGTCGGGCCCGTCGGCCTGGGACGAAGCGCCGACGCGGCAGGACGAGGTGCGGGCGCTCATGAAGGCCCGGCTGGGGCCCGTGGATCCGACCTCGGCCGAGTGGACCGAGGAGATCGGCGTGAACGGGTCGCCCGACCCCACCCGCTCGGATCCGTCGCTGGCCGACGTCGCCAGCTTCGCGACGGCCGAGCGCACCACCGAGCTGCCTCTTCGGCTCCGGCCCGGGGGTGGGTCACCGCCGCCGCCGGTGATCGCGGTGGTCGAGTCCACCGACGCCCGCATCGCGGAGCGCGCCTCCACCGAGGTCTTCAGCGCCGAGGGTGCGGTCATCCGGCCCCGGAGTCGCGGGCGCACCGCCCGGCGCGAGCGCGGTGGCGTGACCCGCGCCAGCCTGATGGTGGGCACCACGCTCCTCTTCGTCCTCGTCGGCGCCCTCGTGCACCTCGTGGCCGACCGCCTGGGGCTATGAGCCCTCCGGGGTCGAGGCCGCATCACCGGGAGCCCGTGGTCCTCACCGCGGTGGGGTTGCGGTGCGCCGCCGGAGCGCGGCCCGTCCTGCCGACCCGGGTGCACGCCCGACCCGATCCGGGGGCCACGGCGCTGGGCATCCAGGGGGTCGCCGGGGTCGACGGCGTGGACGAGGATCCACGCTTTCCGGACGATCGGAAAGGTTCGTTGGCCTGGGCTGCGGCGAGCGACGCCGCGGCGGGCGCCCCGGCTCAGGGCCGACGCGGCGTCTGGCTCGGGACCGGGCTCTCCAGCCTGACCCCGGACGAGATCCGACAGGACCTGTACCCGTTCCGGACCGGAGACCACTTCGACCGCGACGCGATGGCCCACGATCTCGCCGCCGACCGGCCGTCCCCCCGCCGTCACGATCCGGCCCGGGTGACCCGCACCCTCGCCGCGGCGCTGGGCGCCGATCGCGCTGAGACCAGCTTCTCCGCGTGTGCGGCCGCGTCCCAGGCCATCGCGAGCGCCGCGCGCGCGGTGGCGCGGGGAGAGGTCGACGTCGCCTTCGCCGGCGGGCACGACGCGATGATCCACCCGGTCGGCATGCTGTCCTTCGTCGTGCTCGGGGCCTTGTCCCCCAGCCAGTGCCGGCCGTTCGACCGGCGCCGCGACGGGTTCCTGATCGGGGAGGGCGCGGCGGTGTTCGTGTTGGAGCGGGAAGCCGACGCCCGGGCACGTGGCGCGACGATCCTGGCGCGGTGGCTGGGCGCGGGGACGAGCGTGGACGCCTACAACGTGACCGCGCCGCACCCCGAGGGGGAGGGCGCCGCGCTGGCGATGCGCCGGGCGCTCGCGGACGCGGGGCTCGAGGCGGCGGACATCGACTACGTCAACGCGCACGGCACGGGGACTCCCGTCGGCGATCGGGCAGAGGCCCTCGCGGTCCACCGGGTGTTGGGCGACGTGCCCGTCAGCTCCTTCAAGGGCGCGGTGGGCCACTGTGTCGCCGCCGCCGGGGCGGTCGAGCTGGCGCTCTGCCTCGCCGCGTTCCGCGACGCGGTCTTCCCGGGGACGGTCGGGCTCGAGGAGCTCGATCCCGACATCCGGGCCAACGTGATCCGGGACGCCCGACCGGGCCGCATCCGCACCATCCTCTCCAACTCGTTCGGCTTCGGCGGGCAGAACTGCGCCGTCATCGTGGGTGCCCCATGAATCGACCCGTCTCCGTGGTCGCGGTCTCGCTCTACTCTCCCGCCGGCATCGACGTGGTCGGGGCTGGACCCGGCGTGGCCGGACCGGTGCCCGGCTTCGACCCGGTCGCCGCCGGACTGCCCCGCAAACACCTCAAGACCATGACCCGCGCCGTCCAGCTCGGGTTCGCCGCCGTCTCCCGCGCGCTCGCCGCCTATCCGCAGTGGGCGCAGGTGCCACCGCCACGCCGGGGGCTCTACGTCGGCGCCAGTCCGCAGTCGGGGGACCCCGAGGACCTCGCCGCCGCGCTGGGTGCGATGTCGGCCCCGACCGTGGGCGCCTTCGCCGCCGACGCCGTGCCGCTCATCCCGCCCCTCTGGCTGGTCAAGGGGCTCTCCAACAACGTGCTGGGCTACGCCTCGGCCCACCACGATCTTCAGGGGGACAACGGCAACTGGTGCGACGGGGCGCTCGGGGGCGCGGTCGCGCTGTGCGCCGCGGTGCACGCGGTGGCCGAGGGACGCGTGGACCTGGCGATCGCGGGCGGGGCGGAGTCCCTCCTCGATGCCGATCGGGTGCTGGGCCGGCCGGGCGGCGAGGGGGCCGCCTTCTTCGTGCTGGTGGCCGGCAGCGAGGGCGTCCCGGTGCGCGCCGGCGTCCCCGTGGTCGACGTGGAGGAGGAGGGCCTCGGGGAGCTGGGGGCGGCCTCGATCCCGGTGTCGCTCGGGCGCCGTTGGTTCAGGGGCGAGCGCGCTTTCTCCGGGGGCGGCCTCACCGTCGGCACCTCCTGACCACTTCTTTGCGCCGCCGAGACTGAACGGGGCTTCAGCGTTGGTATCCTCCGTGCCTTCCTTTGGAGCACCGGTGTCCCTCCCGCCGAGTCTGGACCTCGAAGTATATGAAAAAGTTCGGGAATGCATCGCCGAGGCGCTGGGCCGGGATGTGGACGAGGTCGACTACGGGTCGACCCTCATCGGGGATCTCGGGGCGGAGTCCCTGGACTTCCTCGACATCGCCTTCCGTCTCGAACGCGCCTTCAACATCCGCATCCCCCGGGGTGGCGTCGAGGCGGCCAGCAAAGAGGGCCTCGCCGAGGGCGAGAGCTACGAGGTGAACGGGGTGCTGACCCGCGCCGCCCTCGATCGGCTCGCCGCCTACATGCCCGAGGTGCCCGCCGCCGAGTTCCGGGACGGCCTCAAGGTCTCGGAAGTCGCGATGCTCTTCCGCGTGGGCACCTTCTGCAACCTCGTGGTCAGGCTGCGCGCCCAGCCGGCGTGAAACGTTTCGCGTTTCTGGTCCATCCGCTGGTGCCCTTCGCGCGGGTGCTCTCCGCGGTTCCGACGGTGCGGCCCGGGATGCTGGTGGGGCGGGTGCGCCTCCCGGACGACGTCGCGCCCTACTGCACCCTCGGCTTCGGGGACGTCGAGGGGGTGATCGTCGGGGTTCCGATGCTGCCGGCGGCCATCCTCGCGGACCAGGCGCTGGCCCTCCGCTGCATGGAACGAGCGGTGCAGGAGGCGGCGCCGGTGGCCTTCGTCGGGCTCGGGAGCGTGCTCGCCGCGGTCGCCAGTCGGGGGCAGGCGTTGGAGGAGGCGTGCGGCATCCCGGTCACCACCGGGAACGCGGCCACGGTGTGGGCCGCGTGCGCGATCGCCCGCAAGGTGGCGGCGGAACGGGGCTATCGGCGGGTGGCCGTGCTCGGTGGAAAGGGCGGGGTGGGCCGGGTCGTCGCGGAGATCCTCGCCGACGAGCTCGATGTGGCCACCGATCCCGTCGATCTCCGCGCCTTTCCGCTGGTGGTGGGCTGTCATCCCAACGGCGGGGTGGTCGACCCAGGGGCGCTGGCCGACGGGTCGGTCCTGGTCGACGTGGCGCTTCCCCGCACGCTCTCCGGACCCGCGCCGCGCCACGTCACCGTGCTCGCCGGGGAGTCGGTCGCGCTGCCGGCGGGGTGGCGGCGCAACCTGTGGGGCTGGCTCTTCCACGTCGTGGCCGGGTACGGGTCCAACAGCGTGTACGCCTGTCTCCTCGAGCCCCTGTTGGCGGTGCGCAGCGGGCGCTCCACGCCGTTCGCCCAGGGGCGCCGTGTCGACGCGCGGGCCGTGCGGGAGCTCGCCGCGGAAGCGGCGGCGGCGGGCTTCGTGCCCGAGGTCAAGGTGCTCTCCGGGCGTTATTAGCGCGCGATGTTCGTGTGTCCTCGCACCCGCGGGCCGCTGCGCGATTGGCGGTCGGCCCAGGCGGGCATCACCTACGCCCTCATCGAGGGGATCCCCGTCCTGGTGGACGAGCCGCGCAGCTACTTCATCCAGCATCGGAAGGCGCTCGCCGGCCAGCCGGACATCCGGCTCACCGAGGCGCCCGATCCCATCACCCCCCACCTACCGCCTCAGTTGCTGGGGGCTCCGGGCGGGCTCGGG
>JAYVAS010000140.1:0-7620 GCA_043750895.1 Pseudomonadota bacterium | reverse complement strand
CCGGGGTCGGCGTCGGAGAGGTTCGTCCACTCCGGAGAATACTGCGGGATCAACGCCCTGGCTTCGCGCAGGATGTCGTCGTAGCGGCGGTCGTCGAGGTTCGGCGGTCGGATCGGCATGGGGTGCGTAGGGGAGAGGGGCGCGAGTGTATCAGGGATGGGGTACCCTGCAGGGGTGCGGGTAGCCTTCCCCGTGTTGCTAGCCTCCGCCGCGCTCGGCGTGGGCTGTGGTCCGTCCCCGTCTGCCGGCGCCGGATCCGGCGAGACCGTGGAGACCGGGATGGACCCTGCGGCCGAGGTGATTCCGACCGACCCCTACGCCGAGTCCGACGTGCTGTTCGGGCTCGCGCGGGTCCACACCGTGGACGTGGAGGTGGACGCGTCCGGCCTGCTCGCGCTCGTGGGCGCGCCGCGGGAGTACGTGCCCGCCACGCTGACCTTCGACGGCGAGGTCGTGCCGGAGGTCGGGTTCCGCTTGAAGGGGAGCGGCTCCTTCCAGTCCTTGGACGGCAAGGCGGCGTTCAAGATCGACATCGACCGCTACCTGCCGGGAGCCGAGCTCCACGGCCTCTCGAAGCTGACCTTCAACAACATGCTCCACGACACATCCCAGGTGCACGAGGTGGTCGCGTGGTCGGTGGTGCGCGCCGTGGGCCTGCCGTTTCTTCGGGTGGGCTACGCGTGGGTGACCGTCAACGGTGAGCCGTACGGGCTCTACGCCCACGTGGAGAGCCCCGACGGCGGGTGGATGGCGCGCACCCTCGCCACCACGGAGGGCCGCATCTACGAGGGCGGCTACCCGCAGTACCCGGACAGCTACGCCCACGCCGACTTCGAGGGCAGCGACGCGACCAACTTCGACCTCGAGGTGGGCGAGGGAGACGCGCATGCCGAGATCGTCGCCGCGACGGCTGCGATCGCGGGGGAGGACGACGCCACGTGGGACGCCGAGGTCTCACCGCTGGTGGACCTCGATCAGTACGCCCTGTTCCAGATCACCGAAGCCTGGGTGGGCCAGTGGGACGGCTACGCCTACGCCCGGGCGTCGAACAACTATCGGATCTGGGTGGACGTGGGCGGTGACGGCCGAATCCGGTTCATTCCCTCGGGTCTCGATTATTGCTTCACCGATTACGCCATGAATTGGGCGCGGTCCCGATCACCGGTGGGCAAACCGTGTCGCCAGAGCGACGTGTGCCGCCAGCGCCTCGCCGACGCCGCAGCCCATGTCGCGGACACGGTGGACCCCTCCGAACTCATCGCGCTCCGGGGCGAGGCCTGGGCGCTGATCGAGCCCTTCGTCGAGGAGGATCCCCGGAGGATTTACACCGTCGCCAGCATCCGTAACGATCAGGACAACGTGGACGACTGGCTCCTGCGCCGCTCCGACGAGATCCTCGATTGGTACGGAGACTGAGCGCCACCCACGCAGCTCACAATCCGTAGCAGACGTTTCCTTCGCAGGTGAAGGTGGCGGCGCTGCCCGCGACGTAGGACACGCCGCCCTCGCTGGTGTAGTCGGCCTGGTAGACGTCGTCGGGCGTGTTGTTCACGAAGTCGCACGCCGTCCCCTGTACCGTGGCGTCGTAGTAGGAGAACAGGGCGCCTCCCATCCGGGCGACGTTGTCGGTGAAGTTCACGCGATCCAGGTAGGCGGTGCCGTACACGAAGAGCCCGCCGGCCTGTCCGGTGGGGTTGTCGTTACGGGCAAACAGGGACTGCGACATGGTGATGTCGCTGTAGTAGACCCAAATCCCGCCCGAGAAGCTGGTCGCGACGT
Source organism: Pseudomonadota bacterium (assembly GCA_043750895.1). Taxonomy (GTDB): domain Bacteria; phylum Myxococcota_A; class UBA796; order UBA796; family SXON01; genus JAYVAS01. The sequence goes on along the minus strand of JAYVAS010000140.1, from coordinate 5,841 downwards.
TGTCCTCGAAGCTGGCGCGGGTGAAGCTCGCGGTGCTGTAGAAGATGGCCATCGCGCCGCCGTCCAGGCTCACGTTGCCGACCATCCGGACGTCCTCGAACACGCCCTCGCTGTACCAAAGGGTGACGGCGCCGCCGTCGTCCTCGGACACGTTGTCGGCGAAGACACTCTGGAGCACGCTCACGTGGCAGTCGGTGGCGTAGAGGGCGGACCCGTCGTTGGCGAAGTTGTGGGTGAAGGAGACCCCGTCGACGTCCACGGTGGCGAAGTCCTCGCAATAGATGCCACCGCCTCCCGAGTTGTGCGCCTTGTCGAGGCCCTCGCCCCGGTCGATGGTCAGGTTGGACACGGTGAGGGCGTTGCCCTTCCCCGACACGTCCAGCACGGTGCCGCTCTCGCCGCCGGACAGGGTGGTCTCGGAAGGGTCCGCCCCGAGCCCGACCACGTCCACCGGCGCGCGAATCAACAGGCGGGCGTACCAGACGCCCGGGCAGACCAGCAGGCGACCCGGCGCGTCGAAGGTCTGGTAGGTCCCGTCGAGGAACCCGGCCGTGACGTCGTCGCGCGATCCGTCCTCGTGCTCGAACAGGACGACGTTGCCGCCGCCACAGGTCTCGGCGGCGGTGGTGTCGGTGTCGGTGTCACCATCGGCGTCGGTGTCCGTGTCCGCGTCGGCGTCGGCGTCGGCGTCGGCGTCCGTGTCGGTCGGTCCGGTGTCCAGGCCGCAGCAACGATCCTTGGGATTGACACAGCCGGCGAGCAGAACGACGCCCAAGCCGCCACGGAGCATCAAGGACATTCCACTTCCATGAAGTAATCGATGCGCACGACGGCACCCACGGCCGGGTAGTGGTCGTCGTCGAAGGTGACGGTCTTGACGCTGGATTGGTACGCCCACCCGGTGGTCTGTTCGGTGTCGTCCACGTAGACGCGGATGCTCCACTCGGCCGGCTCACCCGTGAGCGGGAACACCTCGTGGTCTCCCAGGCAGCCCTCGGCCAGGGCCGTCATCGACGGCTCCCAATCGGCGGCGCAGATGCTCGCGAAGGTGCCGCCCGTCGCCATCGCCGCATCATACCAGCCCTGGGCCGGGTCGGCGCCGCTGCACCCGCGGGGTACGTCACCGCCGATGCCGTGCATCACCACGTCGTCGGGGTCCTCTTTGCGCGCGCGGTATTGCCCCAGGTACACCACGTAGTTGCCGCCGTAGCTCTGCTCCACGTCGTTGTTGATTCCCACCAGGTTCAACGACGACTCGGCCCACCGCGCGTCGTCGTCGAAGAGCCAATCCGCGTTGGCGGTGAGTCCGTTCTCGAGGGCCTCGAACAAGGTGTCGAGGTCGCCGCTGGCTGCGTCGATCATCTCGTCCACCGCGACGACGCTGTCGGCGGTGGTCCAGGTGTTGTCCACATACGGGGCGTATCCGTCCACCGTTCCTTCGTTCACCACCGTGAACGCGACCCGGTAGTCCACCTCTGCGGCCTGGAGGGTGTCGAAGAAAACGGGAAGGGCGGCCGAGAACGCGTCGTAGAACTGGTTCACGATCACCGCGTTGGCGGCGATGAGCACCGTGACGTTCTCCTTCCGCAGCGGGTCGAAGGTGATGGAGTTCTCCGCCTCGACCTGCGCCTGCGCGGCGACCTGGAGGTCGAAGCGGGGGGAGGCGGCGTCGTTGGTCTCGATGCGAAGGAGGTCGGCGACGTAGCCCTCGTCCACAGGAGCGAAGGTGACCAGGAGGTCCAGCGTCGCGCCCCCGATCAGCTGGAGCGGGAGGGCGGGCAGCGGCCCGCCGTCGGTGCCGTACATGCCGAATCCGGCCCCTTCGACGAAGTCCAGCGCGGTGACCTCCAGGGTGCCGGTCCCGACGTTCTCCAGGGTGAAGGTCGCCGCACCTTCGCAGCCCACCAGCACGGTGCCCAGGTCGAGGGCGCTCGTCGAAGCTTGGAGCACCGGGCCCGCCGCCGTACCCGTCACCGGGACCGGGATCTCCCGGATCTCGCCCGAGGCGCTCTGCGCCTGAACCCGCAACGAGGTGCTGAGCGTCTCGGGGGCCGCGGGCGTCCACGTGAGCGTGACCACGTCCTGACCGCCGGGGGCGATCTCGGTCGAGTCGGCCACCACCGTGAGCTCCTCCTCCGGGGTGCTGAGGGCGGACAAGGTGACGGCCTCGGTGCCGTCGTTGGTGAGCGTGACCGTCTGTACCGACGGGGCACCGGCTCCGACGTCGCCGAAGGCGATGGCCGGAGGGGTGACGGTCACCGACATCACGGCGGGCTCGGGGGTGGTCTTCTCGGTCTCAGGGGTCGGTTCGGGCTGGGCGCAAGCACCCCAGAGGGCAAGCCACATCGTGACTCCTGACACCAGAGTATTGCCGGATTGTCACCGAACGTCCATGGTATCCGTGCCGGCGCCGGTCATTCGCAGATCTGGAGCTCCTCGTTGCAGTCCAGCTCTTCGGGGCAATCGGCGTCGGACATGCAGGGGGTGTGGCCTTCGACGTCGATCGAGGTGATCGTCCGCGGCGCCGTCACCCGGAAGTCCATGCACCCGGCCCCGATGGCCACGTGGTCCACCGTGCGTCGTTCGATCGACGCGGTGGGGAACCCGGTCACGCCGACGTCTTCGAGGGCCTGGATGATCGATCCCGGAACCGTCCCGGCGCCGTCGTCCACGAACACGCACCGGAGCGAACTGGGCGAGACTCCGTGCTGATCGATGGAGATCTGCACGGCCACCTCGGACCGCACGCCGGCGCCGGTCGGCGGCGGCCAGGTGACCTCGAAGTCGACGCCGCCGTCGATGACCCACGCGGCGCCCGTCATGTCGAGGGGTTCGACGCCGACGCCGTGCAGCTCGGCGGGCCCGTACACGCCGCCGGGCATGCGCAAGGTGAGCACGCTCCCGACCGTGTACGCGGGGTTGGGGAGGGAGGTGTTGAAGTAGGTGTTGCCGGGGAACACCGGCTCCATCTCCACCGGGGCGAGGAGCCCGTCCAGGGTGAGCGTCCCCAGGTCCTGGTTGGCGGGGTAGGGCACGCAGGTACCATCGAAGTCGCAGGTCTCGCCGGGGTCGCAGGTGGGATCGCAGTAGGGGTTGTTGCGGCGCAGGACCTCGCAGTCGCCTTCGGCGACGAGCAGCTCGAGCACGGTGGAGGGGACGACCCCGTCGGCCACGCTGCCGGCCACCTCGCTGGCCTCGGAGTCGGCGGTGAGGTCGATCCCGCCGTAGTCCACATCGGATGCGCATGGGCCCGTGAGGGGGACGGTGGCCGGATCGAGCCCGCTGGTGGTGCCGCCCGAGTCGTCGATCGCCGTCTTGGTGTGGTCGGGGGGGGGCGCGGGGCAGCCGGACAGGAGGACGGCGGCGAGGATCAGCGACAGCAGGGCAGGCAGGGGGGGCACGACGCAGTGTAGTTTCGGTGGATGCCGGCCGTCTACCATGGCGATCGCCGAGTTCCGCTTCTATGCTGGGGGCGGAAGGCACCATGAACGCTCCGCATCCGGCCCCCGTCCTCCTCGTGGCGCTCCTCTCCGCCGGTGTCGGCTGCGACGGCGACAAGGGCGACCCGGTCGAGGAGGCCTGGGCCTGTGTCATTCCCGCCGGCACGGACCCCGACTACGCCCAACAGTTGGGATGCGACGCCGACTACGAGACACTCTCCAGCGAACCGGCCGATGCCAGCATTCCCGGGGCGACCTCGGTGAAGACGGTCATCGATCGCTCCGACGGCAACGCGCTCTACTTCCAGAACTCGAACAAGTACTGCATCCATTGGGACTTCGTGTCGACCCACCTCTCGGGAGACGGCCTGCCGCCCGTGGCCGAGCTCGCCCAATTCAACGCCACCGAGTACTACAGCCCGGACCGTCGGTTCATCCTCGGGGCGCTGTCGTACTACTCGGGGCCCGGTCGGTGGGTGTACGAGATCTCGCCGTACGACACCGCCGACGTCGACATGATCACCACCGCCTACCGGCTGATCCGGGACAACGCGTGGATCGGCGACGATTTGTACTTCCACCCCACCAGCGTGGCGGTGGAGGCGGTGGCGCTCGATCTCCCCGAGGACATCAAGCAGATCTCGACGGACGCGCTCTACGAGGGCGTCGACTACCAACCGCTCAACCTCGCCACCAGCACCGGACTGCTGCGCTTCTATGCGGCCACCGACGTGGACGGTGGGTACACCCCGTTCCGGGAGATCGTGGTGTTGGACGCGGTCCCCAACGACATCTCCATCGTGGCCGGCATCATCACCGAGCAATTCCAGACGCCGCTGGCCCACATCAATGTGCTCTCGGTCAATCGTGGCACGCCCAACATGGGGCTGCGCGATGCCCGGAGCAACCCGGAGATCGTGGCCCTCGAGGGCAAGTGGGTCGAGCTCACGGTGGGCGCCTTCGACTGGAGCCTGCGGGAGATCACCGAGGCCGAGGCGGACGCCTGGTGGGAGGCCAATCGCCCCGCCCCGCTCACCGTCCAGCCGATGGACCTCTCGGTCACCGAGCTGACCGACGACGTCGACATGCTGGACCTCGACGCCGCGGATCTCGGCACCGCGATCTCCCAGGCGATCCCCGCGTTTGGTGCCAAGGCCACCAACTATGGCGCGCTCGCCGACGCGGCGCTGCTGGGCGAGCCCATCCCGGTCCAACCGGGGTTCGGCGTGCCGATGTACTACTACGAGCAGTTCATGACCGACAACGGGCTCTGGACCCGCATCGAGAGCCTGATGGCCGATCCGAGCTGGGGGGACCCGGCCTACCGTTCGGAGCAGCTCGAGTTGTTCAAGGACGAGATGCGGGCCGCACCCATGCGCCCCGACGTGGTCGAGCTCATCCGGTCCAAGGCGATGTCACGCTTCCCGGGGGAGGACGCCCGTTTCCGTTCCAGCACCAACTCGGAGGACCTCGGGGCGTTCACCGGGGCGGGCCTGTACAACTCCGAGACGGGCCAACCCGACCTGGCGGGCGACGGCACCGACACCATCGAGTGGGCGGTGAAGAAGGTCTGGTCCCAGGTGTGGAACCCCCGGGCGTACGAGGAGCGCGAGTACTACTCGATGAACCACCTCGACGTGGGGATGGGGCTGCTCGTGCACGCCAACTTCCCCGAGGAGGAGTCCAACGGGGTGGCGATCACCAACAACCCCTACGACACCACCGGGCTGGAGCCCGGGTTCTACGTGAACGCGCAGGTGGGGGGCGAGGACGTCGTCACCCCCGAGGCGGGAATGTTGCCCGACGCCTATCTGCACTACTACTACAGCCCCGGGCAGCCGATCGTGTACATCCAACACTCGTCGCTCCTGGCCGAGGGGGAGACGGTGCTGACCTCCGCGCAGTCCAACGACCTCGCCGTCGCGCTCGACGCCATCCACCACTTCTTCCAGGAGGCCTACGGGACGGACGGCGGCTGGTACGCGCTCGAGGTGGACTGGAAGTTCGACGACAAGAACACGCCCGGGGTGCCGGAGTTGTTCATCAAGCAGGCGCGCCCGTACCCGGGGTGGTCCAGCGAGGTCTCCGGGGCCTGCGCGACGGAGTGAAGGAGGCTGGAGACCGGAGGGCGGAGACCGGAGGCTGGAGTCCGGAGGCCGGAGGTCGGACGACTCGACCCCGCGGCTACGCGCGTAGGGAGCGTATCAGGCCTGCGATGACCTTGCCGGTCTCGACTACGAGGGCGGACAGCTCCTCGTAGGGACCGGCTTGGAGGTATCCGAGTCGGACCGCGAGCGAGAGCTGGTACTCGACCTCGCGCGTCGAGCCGTAGGCGATGTCGAGGAAGCGGAGGTAGTCGGCCTCGGAGCTACGGGCGCACCCCTCGACGATGTTCGACGGT
>JAYVAS010000139.1:0-8541 GCA_043750895.1 Pseudomonadota bacterium | reverse complement strand
TCGATGCTGTAGCGTCGACGTTGTCGGGACATTCTGGACTCTCGGGGTTGAGGTTTACCCGAGTGGTCCGTCCTCTGGGGGCAGGGTCAGGGGGTCTCGGGGCGAGGGTGGGTGGCGGCGTCGCGTAGGGCGACGCGGACGGGGTCTCGGGAGGCTGATCTCGATGGTCAGTTTCCGCGCGCCATGAGCCAGCCCTTCAGTCGCGAGCGGTGGGGTTGGCGGCCAGTCTCGGAAACGCCCGGCGAAGAATCTGGCGTTGAGTCTTGCTGAGGATGTGCTCGGAGACGTCGGGCTCTCCTCCTGCGCCGCCACGCCGAGGACAGAGCCGTCCTCCGGGTCGAGGAGAAGCGCTGTGTGCGCAAAGAACCCTGAACCGCCAAGGCGCTGTCGACAGGGCCGAAGCCATCGATGGGCTCGCGCTGGCCGAAACCGAACTTCGTCGTGTCCTGAGCGCACAAGACGATGTCGCGGCCCTTGGACCGCGACGCGGTGTTCTCCCGGTGGGAGCGGAGGAGCTCGGCGTGAGTGACCTCCGGGTTGGCGGCCAGGCGGTAACAGGCCACCGCCTCGGTCAACGAGCCGCACGACTGGGCCACCGAACGGCCCGAGTGCGCGACGAACTGGTCGACTACCTTCGCGGCGCGGGCGTTCCGCCGGACGTCTCCAAGGGAACAGGTCGAGAACTCGGAAAACGAGTGAATCGATGGTTCGGACATGAAGGCGCTCGGTCAGCACCTTCTATTGACTTGTCAAGTGTGGATACCGATCAGATCAAGGGGAGAGGACACCACCCGCGCCGCGGAGCGCTGGGCGACGACCGGGGGGTTCACGCGGGGGCGTGAACGGCGCCGGGCGCAACTACGCGCCACCCGCGCCTCATCGCTCGGATCGTTGGCGGACCCGCCGGTACGCCACGCCGCGTAATCCCGCGTAATCGACAGCCGGCGGAACCCGGGTACCTTGGGAGGGTGGCACGGTTGCCATACAAATCAACTCTCTGGAGGGCACCCCGATGTTTTTCCTCACCTTGTTCATCCATTCCTCCGTGGCGGCCGACTTCAACTGCGACGGCTTCGACGACCTCGTCATGGGCGCACCCGGGAGCGCGTCCTTCGCCGGCCGCATGCACATCCTGTACGGCACGACGGCGGGCCTCAGCGCCTCCGGTGACCAGCTGATCGACCAGGCCACGACCGGCGTCGAAGGCACCCCCGAGGCCCTGGATTCGTTCGCCGCCAGCCTGGCCGCGGGGGACTTCAACGGCGATGGCTGTGACGACGCCGTGGCCGGAGTCCTCGGGGAGGACGACTTCCGGGGTGCGGCGAGCGTGCTGTACGGCGCCGCCTCGGGCGTGACCGCGACCGGGGACCAGCTCTGGACGCAGGACAGCTCGGGCATCGAGGGTGTCGCCGAGGCCTACGACTACTTCGGCGCGAGTGCGACGACGGGTGACTTCAACGACGACGGCTACCACGATCTCGCGGTGGGAGTGATGGGCGAGGAGATCTCGGGGGTGACCTACGCCGGCGCGATCAACGTGATCTACGGGTCGAGTGGCGGCCTCACCAACGCCGCCGACCAGGTTTTCTACCGGGGCAATTCCGGGGTCCTGGGCTCCTCGTCCGCCTCCGCCATGTTCGGGACCGCGCTGGCGGACGGGGACTTCAACGGCGACGGTCGGGACGATCTCGCCGTGGGGGCCTCCGGTTACCGGGGTGTCCGGGACGCCGCCCACCGTCGCCCCAACTCTCGATGAGCAGGCGGTTGTAGTCGATCTTCCCGGACACAGCGGTGCGGCTGCCGAGATGGCGGATGAAGCAGCGCCAGGCCGATCATTGGCCCGGAAGGCACCTACGCGCTGGTATGCCCGTTACGCTTCGAGGTGTCGGCAGCGACGCGCGATCACGGGGAGGGAGAGGAGGCGGGCGCGTCGGGCGGGCGTCGAGATCGGACCGCTACTCCTTCTCCGGGCTTCCGTGTCCCTGCCACGGAAGTTGAAGGCGAACACGACCTTCGAACTCCCGGTGGAGACGGGGAAGGTCCATCCCGCGGGCGCCTTCTCCATACGGCGCGGGCGAATGGTCCGCGTAGGCGGTCGCCGAAGAGGCGAGGGCGAGGGCGGGGAGGGTGGCGAGGACGGTGGCCAGGGAGCGGATCCAAGTCGACGATGCCACCTACGAGCCGCGCGCGATGTCGGGGAGGTCCTTGCCGCGCCGCTGAGGTGCCTGCCCGCTCCGTGACCGCGGCCGGTTCAGCCCTTCGGCGGCGTGACACGGAACAGGATGGTCAGGTCCACCCGGCCAGCCTCCGGTGCGGGGTACCGGCCCATCGCGATCACGTCGTTGGCGCAGCGCCGCACCGCTTCGTCGCGCACCGTGTCCTCGGTGACACACTGTTCGTTCACGGCGCCGTCGGGGCCGACGTGGGCGTGGATGAGGATTTCCCCCGCGGCGACGCGATCGGTGCCGGCCTCCCAGCAACGCTGCAGGTGGCCTGCGTTGCCCTCGAGCTCCGCGAGGATCGCGGCCGAGGCGGGCTCGGAGGACTCCCCCAGCGTCGCAGCGACCGTCACCGATGCGCGGCCGTCGGCGCCGGGCCGCACCGGATCGGGCGCGCGGTCCGCCGCTCGCTGGGATGCAAACGGTGCGTCGGCAGCGGCCTCGACGGCAGCCGGGGGCTGTGCGCGCGAAGCGCAGGCGGAGAACAACGCGAAAGTAAGGTAGAAGGGGAGCGACATGAGGCCTCCGGGGTGGCGACGGCCACCTGCTGGAGTTCTAGCATATGCTGGAAAAGCTGCACACCGCGCCCGGTGGCTGTGACAGGAGATGACGGCGAGGCTCCCAGGTGCGCCGAACCCACGCCTACTCCCCCTCCCCCGGCGGCTCCTTCGGCCCCTCCGGGCCCTTCCGCCGCCCCGCGTCCTTCAGCGCGCGACGGAGGAGGAAGTCGATCTGCGCGTTCAAGCTACGGAGATCGTCGTCCGCCCAGCGCTGGACGGCGTCCAGCACCTCCCGGTCGATTCGCAACAGGAACGGCTTCCGCTCGGCCATCAGGTGTACAGGCTGCCCGTGTTCACCACCGGCGTCGCCGCCCGGTCCGAACAGAGCACGACCAGCAGGTTGCTCACCATCGCCGCCTTCCGCTCGTCGTCCAGCTCGACGATCTTCTTGGCCGAGAGCTGCTCGAGCGCCAGCTCCACCATGCCGACCGCGCCCTCGACGATCAGGCGACGGGCCGCCACCACCGCGCCGGCCTGTTGACGCTGCAGCATGGCCGCGGCGATCTCCTGGGCGTACGCGAGGTGGCTGATACGCGCCTCGATCACCTCGACGCCCGCCTTGGCGAGGCGCTCGGTCACCGCGGCGTGCAGGCCGGCCGAGACCACGCCGGGGTGGGTGCTGAGCGCCTCTTCGCCGGGGCTGTGGGCGTCGTAGGGGTAGCTGGACGCGAGCGCGCGGACGGCGCTTTCACTCTGCACGTTCACGAAGCGCTCGAAGTCGTCGACCTCGAAGCAGGCCTCCGCCGTGTCGACCACCCGCCACACCACGATGGCGGCGATCTCGACCGGGTTGGAGTTCGCGTCGTTGACCTTCAGCTTGTTGGTCTCCAGGTTGCGGACCCGGAGGCTCACGCGGCGCCGCATCGTGAACGGGTTGACCCACCACAGCCCGGCCTCCCGGACCGTGCCCGTGTAGCGGCCGAAGAGCGTGACCACCGCGCCCTCGTTGGGCTGCACGGCGATGATGCCGCGGGCGAGCAGGCCGACCGCGCCGAGGGCGAGGACACAGGCGATCGCGAGCGCGGGATTGTCCTGGCCCGCGGCGGCGATGAGCCCGACGAGGGCGCCGATCCCGGCGCCGATGAGGAGGAACACGACAAACAACCCGCCCAACGGGCGGATCACGGTTTCACGAAGCATCGAGGCTCTCCGGTGATACCGGAATGATATCATCACGGTATCGAACTGCGGCAACCGTCGTTCGGCAAAAAACTGCATCTGTTCGGGCAGCGATACGGCGAAGGCTCGGATAGAATGTTGAAATGTGGTGGACCATCCTGCTCCTTGGCTGCCCCGCGGATCCCGGCGACGATCCGAAGGGCGTGGACGCTGACAGCGACGGCTACGTCGCCCAGACGGACGGGGGGGACGACTGCGACGACGCGGCCGCGTCCGTCAACCCCGGTGCCACCGAGGTCTGCGACGACCTCGACGTCGACGAGAACTGCGACGGCCTGGTCGATGACGCCGATCCGGCCGTCACCGGTACCCTCCCCTGGTCGCCCGACGTCGACAACGACGGCTACGGAGACCCGGCCGGGACGGTGCAGGCCTGCGCCGCGCCTACGGGTGGCCGCTGGGTGGCGGACGCGACCGACTGCGACGACGCCGCCTTCCCCATCAATCCGGGCGCGGTCGAGGTCTGCGACGCACTCGACACCGACGAGGACTGCGACGGCCTGGCAGACGACGCCGACGTCTCGGTGGACCCGTCCGGACAGGTGACCGTGTACGGCGACGCCGACGTAGACGGCTACGGGGCCGGGGCGGGCACCCTCGTGTGCGATGCCGTGGCCAGGTTCTCCCTCACCGACGACGACTGCGACGACGCCGACCCGGACATCCACCCCAACGCGCAGGAGGTGTGCGACGACGCCGACACCGACGAGGATTGCGACGGTCTCGCCGACGGCGCCGACCGGAGCGTGGATCCCTCCGGCCTGGCCACCTACTACGTCGACGCCGACGGGGACGGCTACGGCGGCGACGAGAGCACCGGAGCCCAGTGCGAGCCTGGGCCGGGCGAGTCGGCGCTGGGGGGCGACTGCGACGACGACGACGCCACGGTCAACCCGGCGGCGACCGAGATCTGCGACCCGTTCGACCGTGACCAGGACTGCGACGGGCTCGCCGACGACGCCGACGCCTCGGTGGACCCGACCGGGTACACCACCTGGTACGTCGACGGGGACGACGACGGCTTCGGGGTCTCCTCGGACACCCCGGCCACCGCCTGCGATGACCCCAGCTCCAGCGTGGCCGACTACGCCGCCACCGACGACGACTGTGACGACGCGGACCGGGACATCAACCCCGGCGCACGCGAGATCTGCGACGACGCGGGCGTGGACGAGGACTGCGACGGCCTCGTGGACAGCGCCGACGCCTGCAACACCTCCCCGGACACCGGGCTCGTGGCGGTCCACTACGCGGGCGAGATCCATGTCGACAGCTCCGGGAACTTCGTCAGCGGCCAATTCGGCTACGAGTTCACCGACGCCGACGAACTTCCGGACATCGACTCGCTCTGCCGGGACGTGGGGGACTGGTCGGAGAACGGGCGCGCGCCGACGCCGTGCTCGAGCTGCGACTGGGCGTTCACGCTCGAGGTGAACGACACCGTGGCCGACGGCGACTGGTGCGCGGAGTTGGGTGTCTACGGCGGAGAGTGGGACGGGTTCAGTGCCGGGTGGGCGTTCGCGAGCACCTACACCTACAGCGGCTATTCTCTGGAGTTGGTGCTGCTCTACCAATACGGGCGCAGCTGGTACCCGATCTTCTACAACTACGCGGGCGCCGGGTACAGCGTGGGAGACGCCAACGACCTGGAGTTCCGGTCGTTCCCGGTTGACTACTACTACCTCTACTGAGCGGTCAGCTCCCGATGCGCACCAGCCGCGCGTCGTCGCCCCACACCTCGGGGTGCACGGCCGCGGCGAGGATCTCCAGGCTCTCCACGATGCGGGGGCCGGGGCGGTTGAAGTAGGCGTTGCCGTCGGCCACGTAGGTGCGCGCCCGGGGGAACATCGTGGCCAGGGCCTCCACGCGGCCCCGCTCGGTCATCGTGCGCGCGATGTCGAAGCCACAGGGCTTGATGAGCACCACCTCGGGGTCGAGGGCGCGCAGCGCGTCGTCGGTGAGCGTCGGGGCGTGCTGCCCCGGTTTGGTCACCAGCGTCTCGCCGCCGGCCAACTCCACCAGCTCAGGCATCCAGGTGCCGCCCACCATGACGGGGGTGAGCCATTCGACGGTCAGCACCCGCGGGCGACGAAGCCCTGCCGTGCGTGCGCCGATCGCGGCCACGCGGGCCTGGAGCCCGGCGACAATCGGGGCGGCGTCCACCCCGAGCGCGTCGCCCACCTTGGTGAGGTCGGTCCAGATGTCGGCGAGGCGGGTGGGGTGCAGGTTGACGATCTGGAGGTCCGGGTTGCCCAGCGTGCGGGCGGCGGCGCACACGTCGTCGTAGGAGACCGCGCACACGTCGCAGAGGTCTTGGGTCACGATCACGTCCGGCCGCAGCGAGCGGAGCACGTCCACGTCCACCTCGTAGACCGCCACCGCCTTCTCGAGCAGGTTGCGGATCGAGAGGTCGATGGCGAGGCTGTCCTTGCCCAACGACGTACGGCAGCGGGTCAGGGTGGGCAGCCCCACCACGTCGGCGGGCCAGTCACACTCGTGGGAGACACCGACCAGTTGGGAGCGGCCACCGACCGCACAGACGTGCTCGGTGGCGGAGGGGAGCAGAGAGACGACGCGCATGCCGCCCTGGTAGTGCGGCGCCGGGAGCGGCGGAGGGGGCGATGTGGGGCGGGAGTAAGCGGGGCCACGGGGCGATGGGCCCCCCCTTCAGGGCCCCTCCAACCCCGCCTCCCCGAACTTCGCCAACACCTCCGGCCGCACCCCGGGGCACCTCCCCCGCGCCGAACAGTCCGCGCACACCGGGGCGTAGGTCCGCGCCGAAGCGTCGATGCTGTCCGCCGTCTCCGGATCCAACCCGGCGGCGGCCCGACTCCCCTCCGGCAACACGCACAACGGAAACCCGCAGGTCCCCGCGGCGTGCACGGTCACGCCCCCGGCCTCCAGGATCTGCACCGCGACACCCAGCGGGCCCCGGGTGACGGCGAACGACGCCAGGGTGTCCGCCCACAAGGCCCCGTCCCAATAGGGGCTCGGGTGGGAGTAGTTCACGACCCGCACCGGGTTCTCGGGGTACGGGGCCACGAAGGTGGCGTAGATGAACGCCGCGTGATCGGGCAGGTGGGCCACGTTCTGCGCGTCCACCACACAGTTGAGCGCCACGGCCACGCCCGCCGCGAGCGCCGTGTGGATCCCGGCCAGCGTGTGGCGCCAGGTGCCGGGAGCGCGGGTCATGGTGTCGGAGAGGGCCCCGTCCGCGGCGTGGAACGAGACCAGCACGCCGTCCAGCCCGGCGTCCACCAGCCCCTTCAGGTACTCCGGTCTCCGGAGCTTGATGGCGTTGGTCTGGAGGTGGGTGAGCAGGCCGCGGGTGCGGGCGTGGGCGATGAGCTCGGGGAGACGGGCGTACAGCGTCGGCTCACCCCCCGACAGCGTCAGCCGGGTGGCCCCGCCGGCCGCCATCTCGTCGATCCAGGTCCAGTAGAGCGCCTCGGGGGGCGCGGGCCAGCTCCGCCCCTGCCAGCAGAAGCCGCAGCCCTGGTTGCAGCGGAAGCCGAGGCGGAGCATGCCGGTGAGCCCCTGGGTGGACCGCGCGAGGCGCCGGTAGTGCTGGTCCTCGACCTGGGCGTAGGGGCGCCAGGCCGCGAGCGCCGCGACGGTCGGCGCCGGGTCCCCCCGCTCGAACCGCGTCACCAGCGCGCCCAGCCGGGCGCGGTAGCGCGGGTCCCGCAGGGTGTCGGCGCCCGGCGGATCGACGGCGAGGCGGAGGTGGTCCCGCACGATCGCGCCCGGCACCCGCGGTCCGGCGTCCAGCCGTACCCGCACCGTCGGCGACACCCCCATCTCCACGGTGATGCTCTCCATGCCCGGCCGCCAGCGCAGCTCCTCGCCCAGCCACGCACCCAGCGCGGCGCCCACCGCGCTCCGCAGCGGCTCGACGAAGGGCGTCACGCGACCGCGACCCCGCGGCGCCACACCCGCGGCACGCAGCGCGTCCGCAGCACCTCGATCTCGTCGCCCGGCCACCAGCACAGGTTGGCGGGTTCGCCCTCGGCCAGCCGCGGCGGGGCCCCGAAGGGCAGGTGGTTCTCGTGGTGGAGGGTGCGGAAGCTCCGGATCATCTCCTCTTCGCTGGTGAGCTGGGCGACGTGCACCAGCATGTAGGCGGCGTCGACCAGATTGGCGGTGCCGAGGCGGTACCAGGGGTCCTGCACCGAGTCGTGCCCGATCCCGACGACCGCCCCCGCCGCCCACAGGGCGTCGACCCGGGTGATGCCCCGGCGGCGCGGGTAGCTGTCGTAGCGGCCCTGCAGGACCACGTTGTCCAGCGGGTTGGCCACCACCTGCACCCCCGCGGAGGCGACGAGCTCGATCACCTTCGCCGCGTAGGGGTTCTCGTAGCTGTGGAGGGCGGTGCAGTGCCCGGCGACCACCCGCCCGGCGAAGCCACGGTCCAGCGTCTGGGCGCACACCACCTCGAGGTTCCGCGAGCCCGGGTCGTCCGTCTCGTCGCAGTGGAAGTCCACCGGTCGCCCGTACTTCTCCGCCAGATCGAAGGCGAGCCGCACCGACGCCCACCCCTCCTCGGTGGTCCGCTCGAAGTGGGGGATGGCGCCGACCGCGTC
>JAYVAS010000138.1:0-5836 GCA_043750895.1 Pseudomonadota bacterium | reverse complement strand
GCGTTGGGATCGACCACGGTGGTATCGACCTTCTTGGGGCCACAGCCCACCAGCGCGAGCACGAGTACGAGAGAAGAGGTGCGAAGCATGGAGTTTCCCACTGGCTACGGTTCGGTCTCGAAGGACGCCGTCGATACGGAGGGCGCAGTGTACTTCTTGTCGGGAACTTCCTCGTACAAGCCGGGGAAGTCGAGCGGGCGCAGCTCGCCGAGACGGCGGGTCGCGAACGCGGTGTTGTCGTTGTACAGCGAGAGGTCGTAGGCCTTGCCGAGCGCGGAGGAGTACGCCGCGGTGGCGCGCTCGATGTTCGGGTAGGCACGATCTTCGAGCTGCATCCGGTAGATCTCGAGCTGATCGGCGGTGAGGTAGGACGGGGCGGCCGACTGGGTCAGCGACTCCGCCATGTTCTCGTACACCTGCCCAAGCTTGGTGAGCGACGCGAGACCCCACTCACCGGCACCGACGGCGATGATGTCGCTGTAGGTCTTCTCGATGGCCTGCATGCCCTTGGCCTTCGCGACGAGCTGGTCGGTCAGGTACTTGTTTTCCTGCTTCTGCGGCATCTTCCGGTCGGCAGGCTTGATCTTCATCGCCATGTACGACTGGAACTGCGGCTCGGCGAGGATGAACAACATCTGTCCGACGTACTCACCGGAGGCCTCGAACGTGGCGCCGGACGCCTTGGCCTTCTCGAAGTAGGCCAGCGAGTCCTTCCAGTGCTGCGTCGCCTTGGCGCCCTGGCCGAGCTTGTCCATCAGCAGGCCGTAGCGGAGGCGGGAGTACATGACCTGGTCGAGGGTGACCCCGGTCGGCGCCTTCTTGGGGTCGGCGAAGAACAGGGTGTAGACCTTGGCCGCCTCGGGCCACTTGTCCTTGGCCTCGTAGATCTTGGCGATCTCGAGCTTGAGCGCGTTGATGTTCGGCTCGGCCGGGAAGGTCGCGATGTACTGCTCGTAGTTCTTGATGCCCGTCTCCCACTCACCCATCGCGGTGCGGAAGAGGGCGGCGGAGAAGATGGCGTCCTTCGAGCCGGGGTGGTCCTTCTTGAGGGACCAGAGCTTCTCGTACCAGACCGCCGCGTCCTTGAAGTCCGCCATCGCCTCGTAGTCGAACCCGAGGGAGGCGACCTGATCGATGTAGAACTTGGACTTGGGGAACTTGTTGATCAGCTCGAGGCGGACCTTCATGGCGTCGCCCGAGCGCCCGATCTCGTGGTAGTAGACCGAGGCGTTGTTCAACGCGAGATCCGCGTTGGTGGACGACGGGAACTCCTTGTAGAAGCCCCAGTAGTCGGCGGCGCCCTTCGCCTTGTCCCCGGTCTTCTTGAAGCTCAGCTCGATGAGCTTCAGCGAGGAGTTCTCGTAGATGCCGTAGACCTCCTTCTTGAAGTCGTCACCGCCCAGGCCGTCCTGGTCGTAGTAGAACTTCGAGTTCTTGCGGAGGCTGTCCCAGTCCTCGATCAGGGCGAAGGAGTCGAGGATCAGGTTGGCGGCCTGCTCGGCTTCCTTCGACTTGGGATTCATCTTGATGACGGTGTTGAACCGCTCGGATGCGTCCTTGAACTGGTTCTTGTTGTAGAGGAGGTACGCCGACTTGTAGATGATGTTCCGAGTCTTTTCGTCGTCCGGGAACATCTTGGCGAACTGGTCGAGCGCCGCGAGGGACTTGTTCTCCCACTCGGTGAGCGGGATCGCCTCGGTCTTCTTGCCCGGGTCGGGGCCGCCGCCGCCGCCGGAAGCCTTCTCCTTCTTCAGCATCTCGTCGGCCGCGAAGATGGAGGACTCTGCGCAGAACTTCGCGTACTGCCCCTTCGCGTCCATCGACACGACCTTCATGTACTGGTCGTAGGCTTCGTCGTACTTCTTCACCTTGTAGAGGAGTTCGCCGAAGGCGTAGCGCACGTCGTAGGTGTACTTGCCCTCGGGGAACTCGGTCAGGTAGGTGCGGTAGGCCTGCTCGGCGAGCTGGTAGACCTTGGCCGCGCCGGCGCCACCACCCAACTTCTTCGCTTCGTTGTGGTAGTTGGTCGCGGTGACCCGGAGGTTCTTCTCGATGAAGTCGTCCGCGGCCTTCACGGCGTCGGTGTTGGCCGCGTTGGCCCGGCGCCAGCCGGAGGTCTTGCCGTAGGTGGACCGGAGGCGGTCGATCTCGGCGAGGACGTCCTCTTTCTTGCCCATCTTGGTGTAGGCGGCGATGATCTCGTTCTCGAAGTCGGGAGCGCCGGGGCTCTGCGGATCCTCGGCGATGAGCCGCCGGAACATCTGGATGGCGTTCTCGAACTTGCCCTGCTCGACGTAGGTGCTGGCGAGCTTCTTGAGGAGGTCGCGGATGAGCTCCTTCTTTCCGAGCTTCGTGAAGTAGGCGACGGCCTCGTCCATGTCGCCGGCGTCGGCGAAGAACCGGACGAGGTCGCGGAGCGCTTCGTCCTGGAGCTGGATGTTGCCCTTGGACTGCGTGCTACCGTCCACCGGGGCGTAGGAGACGACGGCCTTCATCGTCTCGATGGACTTCCCGTAGTCGCCCACGTTGTAGAAGCACCACGCCAGCTTGTACATGGCGAAGGGCCACTTCGGGTGATCCTTGAACGCGGCGGCCTTCTGATAGGCGGAGAGGGCCTTGTAGGCCTCGCCCTTGTTGTCGAAGAAGTACTCGCCGATGAGGACGTAGGCATCCGGCACCCACTTGGAGTCCGGGTAGACCTTCACCAGGCGGGTGAACTCGGTGTTGGCGGCGTCCGCCTGGCCGGTGTCGCTCAGCGCCTGTCCAAGGTAGAAGGTGGCCTCGTCGGCCCGGCCGAACTGCGGGTAGAACTGGAGGATCTGACGGTAGAGCTTGATGCTCTTGTCCTGCCAGGTCCGGGAGTTGGTGTTGTTCGGCTTGATGTCGTCGATCTTGCAGTTCGGCGTGTTGAAACACTTGTCGACGGCTTCCTGGTTGGCCGACATCTCCTGGAGGTAGAGCATCCGCCCTTCCTCGAAGTAGAGGTCCGAGAGCCGTAGGAGCATCTCGGCCTTGGTGTCGGCCGCGGCGCCGCTGTCCAGGTTCTTGATCAGCTCCTTGAGCCGCTCGATGGACTCGAGCCGGGCCTGGTGGGCCTTCTCTTCGAGCTCCTTCGACTGGGCGGCCCTGATCTCCATGTCGGTCGCCTTGAGCACGCGCCGCGAGCCGTCGGTCGTGGTCTGCGCATGGGCAGCCCCCGGAGCGAAGGTGGCGGCCGCGACGGGCGAGAGGAGCAGGCCGAGCACGAGGCTCGCGCGGAACGACGGGATGCGGATCATCGCGGTCTCCATGGCCGACGCGTCGCCGCGTGGCCGAAGTCTTAGACGGAAGTGCTACTTACAGGAACCTTGCTCGGTGTAGCGGTAGTACCCGAGTTCGTCCTGCCAGAATTCACCGTTGAAAGGCCAGTAGATTCGATCGGAGGACGTCGCGAAGTCGAGTTGGTACTCCTTCGAGGTGTCCTGCAGATCCTGGCTCGACAGCTTGTATTGGTAGTCGGCGCGGGTGGCGTCGACGACCTCGAACTTGATGATCTGGGACTGCGTGAGCAGGTCGCCCAGGTAGTTGGCTTCTTGCGCCATTTCCCGGAGCAGCAGCAAGCCGGCCCGCTTCTTCAGGCGTTCACGATCCTCGGCCACGACCTTGTGCAGGTGCTCGCCGATCGAGTCCTTCCACTGGGTCTTCTGGGCGTCGAACAAGGCCTCCTCACGGTCCATCACTTCGAGATGTGTGACAATGCCCGCGAGCTCCTGGTTCCGAAGGAACTTGGAGAAGAGCGACTTGGGGAGCGTGGTCTTGTCCGGCTTGGGGCCGAAGAAGCGGTCGTACGCCTGATCGGCGAGCTTCTTGCCCTCGTCCGTGGAGTACTGCTTGAGGATGTCCTTCATCTCGAGATGAATCGGCTTGTACGTGCTGTCGAACTCGTTGAGGATGCGATTGACATCCTTGAACTCGCACAGGTTGAAGAACGTCAGCGACTTGAGGATCTGCGCTTCCGGGATGAACTCGTCCTCGTTGAAGAACGGGGACTCGACCGTCAGGAGTTGCCCGAGGGTCAGGTTCAAGTCGGAGATGACGAAGTTGGAGTAGGCGCTCTCGAACAGCGCCTCCGGCCAGTAGTGGGAGGAACGGGGCACGTTTCCGTACCAGGTGTTCGCGTCCTCGAAGCGGTCGATCGAGAAGTAGATCCGCGCGATGTTCATGATCGACAGATCGCGGAGCCGGTCGAGCTCCTCCAGCTCCTGCTGGGTCTGGGCCTCGGCCTTGGTCTTGACCACGTCGGTGTAGGACCGGACCGCGCTCTTCAGCTTCTCCTGCTTCGTGTAGATGATGCCCTCGAAGTACTTCGACTTCGTGAACAGCTCCGACTTGTCCGAAACCTGCCCGAAGTACTTCCGGGCGTCGGAGAGCTTGCCCTCGTCGTAGAGCCGCGTGCCGAGGAGGTAGTAGAACTGGTTCCGCGCGGAACGCGGGAACTCCTCGGGCGACACCTTGGTCACGATGCGGACGAGGTCCGTCTCGTCTCCGGTGAACTTGGCGATGGTGACGAGCTTGGGGAGCGCGTACTTGAAGTAGGGGTTGGACGGCCCCTTCTTGAGGACTTCGATGAAGTAGTACTGCGAGGCGTGGTACATCTTCAGGTCGAAGAGGGCGCGACCCATGTAGTAGAGGATCTTGCTCTCTTTCTCCGGGAACTGGTTGTCCTGGAGCATCTCGTGGAACATCAAGGTGGCGGTCAGGGCCTTCTTGGCCTCGAACGCCTTGATCGCATCCTCCAGCTTCTCAGGATCCCGGGCGGTGTCCTCTTCTTCGTCGGCCGCCTTGTCCTCGAGGCGCGTTCCGCCGCCCTTTCCGCTGCCGACGGCGTCGGTCTTGTCGAAGTTGGTGGTGGCCTTGGGGGGCGCCTTCGGGGCCTCCTCCTCCGTCTCCTCGGGCGCGACGCTGGCCATCGTGGCCTTGGCCGCGTCGATGACCTCCTGCGGCGCACCCTTGTTGGTGAGGCAGCGGATGTCGTCGGCGGAGAAGTTCTCGCCCGACGCTTCGATCGTCTGGACGATGATGTTGGCGGGGACGTTCACGTCCACCATGTTGGTGATGTCGGCGCAGTTGAGCGCGTACGCCTTGGGGACGACGAGCAACGCCAGAGCGGCGGTGACGGCCACGGGGAGGAGGGGCTTCATCCTCGACCTCACTTCATGTTGGGGAAGAAGAAGGAGACGCTGCCCTCGAAGATGAAGTTGTTCTTCATCTCGAGGGTCGTGGAGTTGACGGTCTCGATGTAGGACATCGACTTGCCCTCGATGCGGGCGGCGACGGAGGGCGTGAACGCGACGCGGGTGCCGACGCCGATGACGGTGGTGGGGTGCCACTCGTCCTGGGTGTCGATCGCGGACTGCTCCCCCTCGGCCTGCAGGGCGAGGAGGTCGTCCACGGTGTGAACGAAGCCGAGGCCGAAGTGGCCGTAGATGTCGAACGCGATGATGTTCCGTCCGACCGCCGCCTTCCCGTAGATGGGGGAGTAGGCGAGGCCGAAGGAGCCGTGGGCGTCGAGCTTCGAGATGTCGGGGGAGACGCTGTTCTCGAGGAGGAGCTGCTTCGAGAGCTGCTTCCAGTCGGGGTCGTTCTCGCCACCGGTCCCGAGCGCCGGCGCGTAGCCGACCTGCACCTCGAGCGCGAAGACCTCGGTCACGTGGTAGTCGAAGACCCCGTGCACGATGTAGCGGTTCAGGAAGGGGTCGTTGGCGACGAAGCCGATGCCCGGCCCCGCCTCGAACCGACCGATCTTCATGAAGTTCTTCTTCTGGATGATCTTGATGATCCGGCGGCGGGCGCGCTC
>JAYVAS010000137.1:0-3683 GCA_043750895.1 Pseudomonadota bacterium | reverse complement strand
GGAGCATCGCGACGGCCACTGCGCGACAGTGCATCGCGCGCCAGCTACGCTCCCGTCACGGTGGACCCCGAACGTATCGAGAGCCTCGTTCGCGAGGTGGTCGTTGGACTGGACTCAGGCGCCTGGGAAGCCCCAGCCCGGGCGCTGGTCGAGGGCTCGCTGGACACGTGGCGACCCGAGGGTTCCCATGCTCCGGAGCCGCTAGGCGCGCTGCTCACCGCCATGCTGAACGGACGCGTGGCCCCGGCCAGCGCGCGCGAGCGCCTGCTCCAGATGGTGGAGGCGGTCGTCCCGGCCGATCAACGCTACGAAGAGCTGCTCGAGATCGGCACCGGCGGGATGGGGCGGGTGGCCCTCGCGTTCGACCGACGCCTGCAGCGCCAGGTCGCGCGCAAGACCCTCCGCGACGAGGCGGCGAACCCGACGTCCCGCGCCCGCTTCGCGCGAGAGGCGCGCGTCACGGCCCGGATGGAGCACCCGAACATCGTCCCGGTCTACGACCTCGACCAGGGCGAGGGTGGCCTCGTGTTGACCATGAAGGTGGTCAAGGGACGGTCGCTCGCGCACGCGCTCCTGGCGGGCGACATCCCCGCCCTGCCGGATCGCCTGCGCCTGTTCCTCAAGATCTGTGACGCGATCGCGTTCGCACACAGCCGGGGGGTGATCCATCGGGACCTGAAGCCGGACAACGTGATGGTCGGCGAGTTCGGCGAGGTGCAGGTGATGGACTGGGGCCTGGCGCGCACGCTCGGGACGCCCGATGCGCCGTCGTCGGCGTCGGGGGGGGACGTCGAGGAAGGGGACGCGCGTCTCACCCGGGCCCGCTCCGTGCTGGGGACGCCCGCCTACATGGCGCCGGAACAGGCATTGGGCGAGGAAACGGGACCGGGTACCGACATCTGGGCCCTCGGCGCCATCTTGTGGGAGCTCGCGGTCGGGCGCCGCGCCCGGGAGGGTTCGTCGAGCGAGATCTTCGGCGCGGCCCGTCAGGGGGTGGTGCCGGCACCTCGAACCGTGAACCCGACCGTCTCCCGAGACCTCGAGGCGGTGATCCAGCGGGCGATGGCCCGTGACCCCGCCCAGCGGTACCCCGCTGTCGAAGCGCTGCGTCGGGATGTGGAGGCGGTGCTCGACGGGCGTACGGTCTCGGCGCGGG
Source organism: Pseudomonadota bacterium (assembly GCA_043750895.1). Classification (GTDB taxonomy): domain Bacteria; phylum Myxococcota_A; class UBA796; order UBA796; family SXON01; genus JAYVAS01. Next base: position 2,527 of record JAYVAS010000137.1, on the reverse strand, counting down.
CGACCGCGTGGTGGGAACGGCTTGGGAAGGGAGCGCGGCGCAACGCGCGGGTGCTGGTGCCGGTGGGGGTCGCGGTGAGCCTCGCGCTGGCGGGGCTCGCGGTCGGGCTGGCGCGGCAGCTCCGGGCGGTGGCGGCCGCGCGTGATCAGGCGGAGGTCGCGTCGGCGGAGGCGCGCGCGCAGAGTCGGGCAGCCATGACGAGCCTCGCGGACGCCCGCCTCGAGGCGGCGGCGCGGGCCTACCAGGACGACCCTCGGCGTGCGCGCGAGGATCTCTTGAGGGCGCGGGCCGACGCGGTCACCCTCGAGGACGCTGGCCGGATCGAGCGGGCCAGCCTCCCGCTCGACGCGCTCGCGATCGCCGACCCGCTCCCGGTGGCCACGGTCGCGTTCGCGTCCAACATCGCCGGGGTGACGGTGTCGCCGGACGGGACCGAGGCCCTCGTGGTGGGGGCCGACGGCGCGCTGGCGCGCGTGGCGCTCCCGAGCGGCGAGTTCCGGGCGCGGATGCCGCCGGTGGACGGCCTGGTCGGGGGCGGCTGGCTGGACGATGGGCGGCCGGTGCGGCTCCGGGTCTCCGACGGGGCGGTCGACCTCACCACGGACACGGGCGACCGGGTTGCCCACTTCTCGATTCCGCCCTTCGAGCTCGGGGGCCGGGTCGAGCTCCTCCCCGGCGGCCGGATCGCCGTGGCTCACTACCGGGGCCAGGTGATGAGCTACGACCTGTTCCGGCTGGACGGCAGCGCCGTCCCGGCCGCGGCCGGGGGTGGGGAGCGGGCGTACCCCTCCACCGTTCCCGGGGTCAGCGTGCAGGTGGACGACGGGGCGGCCCTGACCGCCGTGGACTCCGCCGGCCGGGGGCTGCTCGGCGGCGCGTTCGAGAAGCTGGTCGCGAGCCGCGCCGGCCAGCTGGTGATCCTCCGCGCCGACGGAGCGGCGGAGCTGTGGGATGGCCTCGCCAACCGGCGTATCTGGCGGCGGGACGATCAACGGCGGGCGGAGCTGGGCGGGGCCCTCGGCTCCGACCTGGTGTTCATCCACGGAATGGGCCGAGACGTCGACGTACGCCGGATCACCGACGGCGCGCTGGTGCGCCGGCTGGGTCACCCCGACCTCGCCCGCTCGATCGGCTGGTCCGAGCCGTTCCGCCTCGTCCTGGTGCCCTCCGGCGCCGAGCTGCGCTTGATCCCGGTGGGGCCGGCGGTGGAGGATCCGTCCGACGCCGGGAGCGGGGCCTTCGTCGTCGGACTGTCCCCGGACGGCCGGCTGGCGGCCACCGGGGGCCGTCTCGACACCATCCAGATCTGGGACGCCGACACCCGCGGGCTCCAATCCCGCCTGGACCTGGTCGGGTGCGGCGTGGGCGCGGTGACCTTCGTGGGGCCTGTCACCCTCGCCGTGGTCTGCCGCGTGGGGAACGAGGTGCGCTGGATCGACCTCGACCACCCCGCCGCTACCCCGCGGGTGACGCCGCTGGTCTCCCCGGCGACCTCCGCCGCGTCGTCGTCGGCCGGCCTCCTCGTGACCCACCGCGACGGCGGGCTCACGTTGCTGGACCCGGCCACGGGGGCGGTGCGCGCCCGGGTGAATGCCCACCCGGCGGCGATCTGGGCCGCGGCGGCCGCCGGCGATCTCGCCTTCACCTCCGGTCGCGACACCGCCGACCGCACGCTCCGCGCCTGGAACCTCCCCGACCTCGGCCCGCGCTGGCAGGTCCAACTGGACGACATACCGTTCGGGGTGGCGACCGACGGCGTCACGGTGGCCATCGGCGACAACGCCGGCCACGTGCATAGGTACGTGGCGTCCACCGGGGCCGACCTGGGCGTGGCGACCCTCCAGGACGGCCTGGTGTTGGACGTCGCCATCGCGCCCGACGGCATGGTGTGGTCGGTCGGCTGGGATGGCCAGGTCGTGGCCAGCCGCGACGGCGTGGCACGATGGGCCTGGCCGGCGTTCGGGCAATCTCCCGGCACCGGCGTGGCGGCGACCGGGCCGTGGGTGGTCGCGGTCAGCGCCGACGGGCAGGTGTTCTGGCACGAGACCGGGATCTGGGACCGCGTATCCGGGTCGGAGCCAGCGTCGATCGCCGCGCGGTGGCGTGCGGGGGGCGTGTCGCCTCCACTCGGGTCGCCGTCGCCGTGAGCCTCGGGCGGACCCGGCCTGCCGCGAGGGGTCCGAGCGCCGACGCCGTGTCATGATGCGGCATGTTCCTCGCGAACCGCGCCCATCCGCAGGCGGCCTCGACGCTCCTCCCGGGACTGTCCTTCCTCATCCTGCTCGCCGCCTGCGGGCCGGGCGATCCGACGAAGACCACCGACACGGAAACGGACACCGGCGAGACCGACACCGATACCACCCCCCCGACACCGGACACCACGGCGCCGACGGTGCTGCTGCCACACCAGGGGCTCACCGCGGCGCAGCTCGGCGTCGTGATCAACCGCGATGATCCGCTCTCCGCCGAGGTCGCCGCCGCCTACGTCGCGGCGCACGGAGTCCCCGAGGCCAACGTGGTCTCGCTG
>JAYVAS010000136.1:0-3072 GCA_043750895.1 Pseudomonadota bacterium | reverse complement strand
GCGAAGCCGCAGCACACGAAGGACCACACGAGGAGCCCGGTGACGACGCCGAGCAGGATGTTGGGGCCGGCCTGGAGCCACGGCCTGCGGAAGCCCAGCAGCAGCAGGACGGTCCAGATCGCGGTGGCGGCGGCGGGCCAGGCGCACACCGAGGAGAGGATCCCGACGCCGATCTGGTCGACGAGGCGGGGCTCTTCGGCGCTCGCACCGATGAGGACGCCGAACCCCGTCGAGCCCAGGCAGATGATCACCGAGAGCACGAGGGTGATGGTCGCCAGGAGGGGGGCAGCCATGGAGGGGGTCTCGGGGGGTGGTTCTTGGCCGGCCTGGTAGCCGTAGGGATCGCGGGGCATCCCGCCCCTTAGCCGGCTAAGGGGCCCGGCCGGAGTCCCCGCCGATGTCTCGCTTCGCCGAATTGTCCTCGCCCGTGCAACTCGAAGCTGACGTGCTCCGCTTCTGGAAGGAGGCCGGGATCTTCGAGAAGTCGCTGGAGCAGCGGAAGGACGCGCCCCGCTTCGTCTTCTACGAAGGCCCGCCCACCGCCAACGGCATGCCCCACAACGGTCACGTGCTGACCCGGGTGGTGAAGGATCTGTTCCCCCGCTACCGCACCATGCGCGGCTACCGGGTGGATCGGAAAGCCGGCTGGGACACCCACGGCCTGCCCGTCGAGGTGGAGGTCGAGAAGGAGCTGGGCATCCACGGCAAGGCCGCGATCGAGGCCTACGGGGTGGAGCCCTTCGCCCGCAAGTGCATCGACAACGTCTTCACCTACACCCGCGAGTGGGAGGAGATGACGGCGCGGGTGGGCTTCTGGGTCAACCTGGAGTCGGCGTACGTCACCTACCACCGCGCCTACGTGGAGAGCGTGTGGTGGGCGCTCTCGGAGCTGTTCAACAAGGGGCTGCTCTACCAGGACTACAAGGTCGTGTGGTGGTGGCCCCAGGGCGGTACGGCGCTCTCGGCCGGTGAGGTGGGCGAGGGCTACAAGACCGTGGACGACCCCTCGGTGACGGTGCGGTTCGCGGTGGACGGCCAGCCGGGGACCTTCCTGCTCGCCTGGACGACCACCCCGTGGACGCTGCCCAGCAACGTCGCCCTCGCGGTCAACCCCACCATCGACTACGCCTACGTCAAGGTCGGCGAGGAGACGCTCATCCTCGCCGATGCGCTCCGCGCCAGCGTGCTCGGCGAGGGCGTCGGCGAGGTCCTGCGGTTGGTCAAGGGCACCGAGCTCGTCGGGCTCACCTACCAGCCGCTCTACACCTTCGTCGCGCCCGAGGGAGGCCGCGCGTTCGTGGTCGTCGCCGCCGACCACGTCACCCTCGGGGCCGGCACCGGCATCGTCCACACCGCGCCCGCGTTCGGCGAGGACGACTTCATCGTCCGCAAGGTGCAGGGGCTCGGCTTCCTGCAGCTGGTGGCGCCCGACGGCTGCTTCGTCGCCGGTACCGGCTTTCTCGCCGGTCGTTTCTGCAAGGAGGCCGATGCCGACATCGTCCGGGAGCTGAAGGGCCGCGGCCTCGTGTTCCGGCACGACACCATCCGCCACGAGTACCCCTTCTGCCCCCGCGCCTCGTCCGACCCGCTCATCCAGTACGCCCGCCCCGCCTGGTTCATCCGCACCACGGCGTTCAAGGACGCGGCGCTCGCCAACAACGCGGCGGTCAACTGGTTTCCGGAGACCATCCGCGAGGGGCGCTTCGGCGACTTCCTCCGTAACAATGTCGACTGGGCGCTCTCCCGGGAGCGGTTCTGGGGCACCCCCCTCAACATCTGGGTGTGTGACACCTGCGGCAAGAAGCACGCCCCCACCGGCGCCGCCGAGATCCTCGCCCGCGGCGGGGTCTTCGACCCCTCGGTCTCGCCGGACCTCCAGATCCACAAACCCTGGGTCGACCGGGTCACCTACGGGTGCGACGCCTGCGCCGGGACCATGCAGCGCATCCCGGAGGTCATCGACTGCTGGTTCGACTCGGGCTGCATGCCCTTCGCCCAATGGGGCTTCCCCCACCAGGGGGAGGAGGCGTTCAAGGCCGCGTTTCCGGCCGACTTCATCTCGGAGGCGGTGGACCAGACCCGCGGCTGGTTCTACTCCCTGCTGATGGTCAGCACCCTCGTCTTCGACGACGAGACCTGCGCGCGGCTCGGCATGGCGCCGGTGGGCTTCCCGCGGCCGTACCGGAACTGCATCGTCCTCGGGCACGTCTGCGACGCCAAGGGAGAGAAGGAGTCCAAGTCCAAGGGCAACTACACCTCGCCCGACCTCGTCTTCGAGGGGCGCATGAAGGTGAAGGTGCTCGCGGATCCCACCTTGAAGCCAGGGACCATGGGCATGAAGCCCGCCCAGGTGAAGTCGCTGGGCTGCGGGCCGGACGAGCGCCTCACCGCGCCGGATGGCTCCACCTTCCAGGTGGTGGACGCCAAGGTGACCGCCAAGGACACCGTCGTCTTCCACCCCGACGACGCCGCCCGACTCGGTCCCACCACCGTTCTGACCGCCCCCTTCTCGGCGCCGGGCGCTGACGCCTTCCGCTGGCTGTTCTACGCCTCCAGCCCGCCGTGGATCAACACCCGGATCTCGCTGAAGGCCATCCTCGACGGGCAGCGGGAGTTCCTGCTCCGCCTCAAGAACGTTCACCAGTTCTACGTGCTGAACGCGGGAGACCACCAGCCGTCCCGGCCCTCGGCCGCCCACCCCCTGGACGCCTGGGTGCTGCACGAGGTCAACGACCTCGTCGCCCGCTGCACCGTGTGGCTCGACGGGTACGCGGTGTACGAGCCGGCGCGGGCCATCGGCGACTTCGTCGATGCCCTCTCGAACTGGTGGTTGCGCCGGTCCCGCGACCGCTTCGACGCGGACGACGCCAAGGACACGCTCTACTACGTGCTCATGCGCCTCGCGGGGGTGATCGCCCCCTTCGTCCCCTTCATGGCCGAGGGGATCTACCGCTCGCTCCGCCTGGACGGTCCGGAGTCGGTCCATCTCACCGACTGGCCCACCGTGGATGCCGCGTACCTGCGCCCGTCCCTGGGCGAGGAGATGGCCCTGGTCCGCGACCTCGCGTCCCT
>JAYVAS010000135.1:0-19715 GCA_043750895.1 Pseudomonadota bacterium | reverse complement strand
CAAAAGCGTCATGCGGCCCCCTTAAAGGATCGACGCGACGAAGGTCGCGAGGGTGGTCTGGTCGAGCTTCTGGTACTCTTCCGTCACCGGCGTGTTGTCGAAGGTGAGGCTGTGGCTCAGCTTGAGGCTGAACTTGTCCGACAGCTTCGACGAGATGGACGCCGTGTTGAGGATGCGGAGGTCGGCCGGCAGCTGGACGTTCTCGTACACTTCGAGCTTGTCCGCGAAGGCGACGTTTTCGTTGAACTTGTAGGTGAAGTCGAGTTGCGCGCGCGCAGCGATGATCACGGCCGACTCGGGCGCGCCGCCGGCGACGGCGTCCGCCGTGTAGTTTTCGAGCGCGACGTCGGCGCCGAGCTCACCGCTGAGGCTCGCCTTGTCCGACTTCACGAGCAGGCGCGCGTAGCCAAGCTGGCCGTGCGTACGGAAATCGTAGCCGGTGAACGGGTCCGTCAACCAACCGGCGAGCGCGTAGAGAGAGTTGCGCTCCCCGAAGAATCGGTCGTATCGGCCGTCGATGGCGATCTTTTGCGCGGTCTTGGCGTAGCCGGCGGTCCGCTCCGCGTCGGAGAGGACGCCGTTGGCGTCGGTGTCGAGCACGCTCTGCGCGACATTCGCACCACCAAACACGCCGAGCTTGTTCTGCCCCCACTTGTGAGAGGCGACCGTCGAGACGTTGAGATTGTAGGTCATCGTATTGCCCGTCGTCCAACCGAAGCCGAGCTCGGCGGACAAGTTCGTCTCGGGCTTGGCAACCTCGGCGGCGGGCACTTGGGTACCGACGAACAACGGGTCTTCCGCACGGGCGAAGGACGTCAGAGAAACCAGAGCAACAAACAGCATCGTACTCTCCTTTGGGTGCCCCTTCTACGCGGGCTGGTTGCCGGGGCCCCTTACGCGATCCTTTCAGAGTTCGCCAGCGTGGCCGTCAACCCCGCTGCGACGACCCGAAATCCGGCGCCCGAACGCCTCGGCTCGGGAGCCGAGCGCGGCGGCGGGGCCCCTTCTGCGGATTGCTGTTAGAGGGGAGGCGCGATTCCCGCGAACGGAGCTTCGTTGACCCGCCACCTCTCCGAAACGGAACGCAGAGCCCAGATTCTCCGCGCTGCGCGGGCGATCTTCATCGAGCAGGGCTACCTCGCCGCGCGGGTGGAAGACGTGGCACGGCGCGCCAACCTCTCGAAGGGTGCCGTCTACTTCTACTTCGAGAGCAAGCGCGCCATCTTCGACGCCCTGGTGGACGAAGAGCACGCGATCACCATCTCGTTCCTCGAGGAGGCCGAGAAGGACCAACGCCCCGCGGAAGTGAAGCTGGTGGAGCTCGGGGTCAAGTACCTGAACTACTTCGCCGGACTGAAGACGCCGCCCAGGTTCTTCCTGCTCATGAGCGAGATGGCCATCCGCGACGAGGACACGCGCCGGCGTGTCAACGCGATCCACGACCGTTTCGTCCACCGCATCGCCCAGGTGGTCGCGCAGGGCATCGAAGAGGGTGTGTTCGCGCCGTTCGACCCGCTCGCGGTGGGCCTGATGCTCAAGGCCCTCATCGACGGACTGGCGGGGCAGAGCGCCGTCGGAGTGCGGCCCGACGTAGAGCGCCTCTCCACCGACGGCCTGCGCCTGATCCTCAAGGGCCTGCTCCCCGGACGGCCCACGCCGTGAACGGCGAGCCTGCCTGGATTCGCCTCGCCGACCGCTACACGCGCCTGCGATGGATCGGGATCACGCTGTACATCGCCGCGCTCTGTGTGTTCCCGTTCCGCCTTCTGCTGGTCTACCGCGGGGTGTTGCATCCGCTCCCCGGCGTGTTCCCCAACCTCGCCGCGCTCGGCATCTCGCTGGGCGCGTTCGGCTCCGCCAACGACACCGCCCTGTTCGCGTTGAGACAACTCGACGGACTCGGCAAGGTGCCGGTCCGCCACGCGGCCGAGCTGGCCCACGAGCGGTCCACGCGTGCCGAACGACTCGAGTCCACGCTGAACACCCCTCGGGTCGCGCTGCTCTTGCCCGTCGTCGCCGCCCTGCTGATCGTCTGGCTCACCTACACCACCTTCAACGGCTACGAGTCGTGAGCCGTATCGCATTCGTCGGCATCGACCGACACATCCACCTTGTGTCGACCGACGGGTCAGGACTGACGCAGCTCACGAGCCCCATCGGCGCGGGCACCGGCGCGTGGGGCCTGGGGAGGAAGGCCCAGGAGGCGTGGTCCTGGCCCACCTGGTCTCACGACGCCTCCTGGATCGCCGCCTTCTCCGTGGAGCCCGGCGATCAGCAGACGGGGCCCGCCCGCGTGCGGGCGCTCTCGGTCGACGGGATCCGGGAGTTGGAATGGGCCGAGCTCCAGGGAAGTGCCCCGGTCTACCTCCAGTGGCATCGCTCCGGAGACGCGCTCATGGTGCTGCTCCAGCAGGGCGAGGAGCTCGCGATGGGCGTGCTCCGTCGCGAACACCTCGGCCGTATGCGCACCATCGAGCACGGGGTGCCCCTCTTCTTCAACTGGGCGCCTGACGGGAGCCGTCTCGCCTGTCACATCGGCGCCCCGCGGGGTGGGCCGGGGCGCCTCCTCCTGCGCGATCCCCTCGGCGTCGCCGAGGACATCCTCTTCGACGAGGCGGGCGGGAGCTTCTGCGCGCCGGTCTGGTGCGGGGATCTGCTCGCCTACGCCATCCGCCCCGACGGGGACCCCCTCTCCACGGTCGTGGTGTCGAACCCCGATGGAACCGGCCGCCGTGCCCTCCTCGCCCGGCGGGGTCTGCTCGCGCTGGTCGCCGCCCCCGACGGTCTCCCGTTCCTGGCGGTGAGTCACGCGCCCCGCGGTGAGGGCACCCCGTATCGGGGTATCGAGCGCGTCGACCTCGACACCGGAGAGGTGTGTCGGGTGGTCGAGGACGACCTGCTCGCGTTCTTCTGGGCCCCCGGCGGCGAGTGGCTCCTCACCGTGCAGGTCGACAAGCAGGAGAACTGCCTTCGCTGCCATCGGGTCGACGCCGAAACCGGCGCCTCGACCTTCCTGGTCACCTTCTGGCCCACCCGCGACCTCCTGTTCTTCCTCCACTTCTTCGAACAGTACGCCAGCAGCCACTCGCTGTTGTCGCCGGACGGCCGCTACCTCGTGTACGCTGGCTATCCGGCCGGCGGAGGGCAAGCCGACCTCTCCTCTCCCCCACGGATCTACGTGAAGGACACGCTCCACCCCGACGTCCCCGTCACCGAAGTCGGTCGCGGTTCGTTCGCCGTCTACGCGCCGGTGGCGTAGGTGCCCCCGCACTCTCCGATCACCGCGTTCGCGCTGGCCGCACGGGTACACGACGACGTCCTGGACCTCGAGGCCCTCGCGGTCGCGATCGCCCGGATGGGCAACCCGGCGCTCACCGGCGCGACCGTCCACCAGGCGCTGAACGCGCTCGCCGAACAGGTCGCCGACCGGGTCGATCTCGGCGCACCGCCCGATCGACTCGCTGCGCGCCTGAGCCTCACCCTCGGCACGGAGCTCGACTTCCGGGGCGACCCCTCGGCGCCCCCCTCGGCCGAGGCGAGCTACCTCGATCGGGTGCTGGAGACTCGACGGGGGCTGCCCATCCTGCTGTCGACGGTGTGGATCCTGGTCGGCGCCCGGCTCGGCATCCCGATTCGGGGCGTCGGCTACCCCGGGCACTTCCTGGTGTGCCTCGATGCGCCCGGCGCGCGCGTGTTCCTCGATCCCTTCCACGGGGGCAACCAGCGTGACGGTACCGAGCTCCTCGCCCGCCTCGGCCCCGGAACGGGAGCCCGCCGCCTCCTCGATCCCTGCGACACCCGCGCGCTCGTCACCCGCATCCTGGTGAACCTGAAACACCTCTGGGTGGGGCAGTCCGACTTCGTCAACGCGCTCGGCGCGGTCGACCGCATCCTCCTCATCGGTGGGGAGCAGCCGGTCGAGCTTCGTGATCGCGGGCTGATCTGCCTCCACCTGGATCGTCCGGCCGAGGCGAGCCGCGACTTCCAGAAGTACCTGAAGGCGCGCCCCGAAGCCGACGACCGCCCCGTCATCGAAGCCCTTCTCGAAAAAATCAGCGGTGCAACATGATCTTCCTCCTCCTTGCCAGCGCCTGCACCGGGCCGTCCGACGACTCGGCGGCGACGGATCCGAACGTTTGCACCCTGTTGAACCCGGACCTCGAGCCAGACGGCGGGTTCCAGGTGGCGTGGAGCGCCGACCCTTCGCCTTTGGAGGCCGGCGTACAATCCGACCTGCGCTTTCAAATTCTGGGCCCGGACGGGGAGATCGTCGACGACCTGCAGCAGTCCCACGAGCGCATGGTGCACGTGCTGGTCATCTCCTCGGACCTGGAGAGCTTCCAGCACCTCCACCACGAGGACGCCAACCCGGTCACCGCCGAGACCCTGCGCTGCGGAGACTGGCACACCCCGGTCACGCCGCCCTACTCGGGCCGCTACCGCCTGGCCTTCGACTACGCCCAGGCCAACCAATGGCTGAGCACCCACGACTGGGCGGACGTCGTCGGTGCACCTGCCCAGCAGGACTCGCCGACCATCGATACGGCGACCACGGCCACCGTAGCCGGGATGGACGTCACCATCGCCTGGGACACCCCGGCGGTGGCGGGGTTCGAGGCGCAATGGAACGTGACCATCACCGAGGGCGGCGCGGATGTGACCGACCTGGTGCAGTGGCTCGGCGCCGACGCGCACGCAGTGATCGTGTCCGAGGACGTCGAATTCGTGACCCACACCCACGCGTGGATCCCCGGCGTGGAGAACATGAGCCCCGGCATGGAGATGCCGCACCAATACCCGGGGCCCTACGTGCCGTTCCACTTCACCTTCCCCACCGCGGGGTGGCACAAGATGTGGGTCCAGTTCGCCCGGGCCGCCGATCCCGAGGCGGCGTACACCGTGCCCTTCTGGTTCGAGGTCAGTCCATGATCTGGCTGCTGATGGCCGCCTGCACCGACAAGCCCGTCGACGACTCCGCTCCGGTCACCGACACCGACGCGGACACCGACGCGGACGCCGACACGGACACCGACACCGACACCGACACCACGGGCGAGGCCGACTCGCTCGAGCGGGCCGACGTTCGCATCACCGGAGCCCCGTCGGACGCCGCCGGGAACTCGGTCGCCGCCGCCGGGGACGTGAACCTGGACGGCTACGCCGACATCATCGTCTCGGCCTACTACGGCAACCGCGCCTGCGTGTTCGAGGGCCCAATCGCCGCCGGCGACTACGCGCTCTCCGCCGGCGCCACCTGCTTCACCGGCGAGGGGCGCTACGACTTCCTCGGGTACGACGCCGAAGGCGCCGGCGACGTTACCGGCGACGGCGTGCCCGATGTCCTCCTCGGGGCCATCGGCAACGCCGACTTCGGCACCAACGCGGGCAAGGTCTACCTGGTCGCCGGGCCGCTGGCCGCCGGCGAGGTGGCGGTCGCGGGCAGCCAGACGAGCTGGACCGGCGAGGCCAGCGGTGACTACCTCGGTGTCGCGGTGCGGCACGTGGGGGACGTCACCGGGGACGGCGCGCCCGACATCGCCCTGGGCGCCTCCGGAAACGACGGGTCGGGCGCGGGAGGCGGGAAGCTCTACATCTGGAGCGGCCCCTTCGACACGCCCGGCGCCACGTTCGCGGCCGCCGACACCCCGATCCAGGTGGAGGGGCAGCCCCTCCCCACCAGCGCACCCCCGCCGCACGGATCGTACGGCGGAGGCGACGCGGTGGGCGACGCCGTGGCCGGTCCCGGAGACGTGAACGGGGATGGGGTCGACGATCTCCTCGTCGGCGCCCCGGGGAACGCCACCAACGGGAGCAGCTCGGGCATGGCCGCGCTGTTCTTCGGCCCCTTGCCCGACGCCGCCACCTCGGTATCGGACGGGGACTACCTGATCTTCGGGACGGTAGAGGCGGCCTACCTCGCGAGCCCGCTGGATGCCGCGGGCGACACCGACGATGACGGCCTGAAAGACTACTTCGTCTCGTCGGACGGCGAGGACGCAGGCGTGGTCTACCTGATCACCGGTTCCAACCGTACCGGGGAGGCCTCCGCGCCCGACGCCGCCGCGACCCGGTTCCTGGGCGACGTCACCGGGGATCAGGCAGGGTTCGGGCTGGCCGGCGGCGGGGACGTCAACGGTGACGGCGTACCTGACGTGCTCATCGGTGCTCCGAGCCACGATCGCCCGGCGCCGGGCTGCGGCGAGGGGGAGACGGTCAGCGAGCGCTACGACGCGGGGATCACCTACGTGGTCGCCGGTCCGTTCGCCCCCGGCGTCATCGACCTCTCCACCTCGCCATCGTGGGGAGGCGCCTGCGCCGGAGACAACGCCGGGCGCTCGCTCGCCTTCGCCGGCGACGTCAACGGCGACGGGGCCGACGACGCGCTGTTCGGCGCCATCTACAACGACGACGGCGGCGCCTTCGCCGGCAAGGCCTACCTGTTCTACGACAGCGACTGAGGCCGACGGGATCGGACGCGGATCACGAACGCCGCGAACGGACCCAGCAGCAGCCACCCCCGCGACGCGTCGCCGCATCCGGTGGAGACCGCGTCTACCACCGTGGGGTAGCAGGCTTCGCCCCCGTACAGGCCCGCCTCCTGGAACGGCGCGAGGTACGGCGCGCACGCATCGGCGCACGCGGGCGGCAGCGCGTCGTCGAGGCAGCCCGCCCCCCCGAAGGGCCGACCGAACTGCCACGTGCCGACGTCGTACCCGTCGGCGTAGTGATCCGCGCAGTAGATCCGCGCGGCGCCGACGGTGGCGCTGCATCGGACCACGGGGGCGGTGGCGGTGACGTCGGAGAAGTGACGCCCACCGTCGCTGGAGAAGAAGGTCCGCCCGGCGTCGGTCCCGAGGTAGTAGACCCCCGCCGCCCGGTCATCGAGCAGGGCGGGCACGGGATCGGTGTAGACCCCGATCGACAGGACGGTGGTGAAGGTGACCCCGCCATCCTCGCTGGAGAGCAGCGCCGGCGGGTGGTCGCTGTCGCGCCCCTGCGCCCATACGAGGAGCTGAGACCCGTCGGCGGCCAACACCCGGGGATCCACCGTCCCGTCCGGCCAGGTCGCGACCACGGTGGCGACGTCGCCGTCCACGCGTTGAAGGCTCGCGCTCAGGTCGGTCGCGGACACGGTGGTGACCCACAGCACCGACCCGTCCACCACGGCGGACTTCACGTAGACCCCGTCACCGCCCACCGGACCATCCACACAGGCGTCGGGGCTGCAGCGGAACAGGCCGTCGCGGGCGCTGGTGTACGCGGAGACCCACCAGGCCCCCGCCCCATCCGGAAGGACGAAGGCCGGGTAGCCGTCCTCCAGGCCCGGCACGGTGCGTACCGAGCAGTCGGTGCCCACCAGGAGCAGCCCTGCCTCGGTGGCGACGAGAGCCTGCGCGGCGGAGACCGCCTCCACGTCGTAGATCGCGGAGGTCCCGAGCGCCTCGTCACACACCCAGGTCCAACTGGCGCCCGCGTCCTGGGTGTGCACCACCCCCCAGCCGCTCGCCACCCCCCACCAGGCCGCCACGTCGTCGGGAGCGACCGACAGCGCGGACACCCCGAACCGGGCGCCGTGGGCCAACGACCATGAGACCAGGAGCAACACACCGTCACCTATCCCTTGGAACCCGCCGCCCCCAGCAACCGCCACCGATTCTTCCGATACACCGACACATTCTGCCTCTGATACAGTGATACTTGCAGAATTATGCAGGCGTAACAATGAATGCTCACTCCCCTGCCTTGACGGCGCAAGAGCGCGTTGATACGACAACACATCTCGGAGTTGAAGCATGTCAATTGGCTCATTGCTCAAAGGAATCGGCGGCAACGCCGGCAAGACCGTGGAGGCCCCGCTCCGCGCCATCGTGCACGAGGTGCTCAAGGAGCAGGGCTACGCGAGCCCGGCCGAGCTCCAGGCGTTGCGGGACGAGCTGCGCGCGGTGCGCGGCCGGGTCGACACGTTGGAGGGCAAGGTGGCCGAGCTGTCCCGCCTCGTCGAAGCGGTGCGCGCCACCCCACCGGCTCCGGCCGTGGCTCCCGCCGAAGACTCCGGTCGCGTCGACGCCCTCGAAGCCAGCCTCCACGCGCTGGCGGACCGTGTCGCGTCGCTGGGGACGTCGAGCGGCGGCGCGCCCGGCCTCACCGCGGCGCCCCGGGGCAACTGCAAGGTGCACGACTGCGAACAGGCGGTCCGCTCGAAGGGCTTCTGCTCCGCGCACTACCAGCAGTGGCGGCGCGGCACCCTCCGCGGCTTCGTGGGCCTCGACGGCCTGGCGGAGGTCGACGGTCGGGTGTTGCACCTCGCCGTGGATCACGCTGGCGGAATCGTCACCCTCGACGGTCGCCGGGTCCTGGTGGATGGCCACGCCGTCACCGAGATCGCCTCCGGCTGATCGGCCGTCGGGGCGCCGGATCGGAGTCGTCTGTTCCCTCGTCGGCCCGCTCCGACGGGGCCGCCGCCCCGTGGTCCGGGCGGCCCGTGCGGACCGCTACAGCGCCTTCCAGTCCGCTCCGGCGGGCGCCGCCCCGGCCAGGATGTAGTCGGCGCGGCGGTTCCGCGGCTCGTCCACCTGGTCTCCGGTCTTCACCGCGGGTTGGGACTCCCCGAAGCCCTGGTAGTAGACCTCACCCGGGAAGCCACGGGCGCCGAACCACTTTGCCAGCACCAGCGCACGCTCGAACGACAGCTTCTCGTTGAACGCGGCGTCGCCGACGGTGTCGGTGTGGCCGCCCACGTAGAGGCGCACCTTCACCTCGCCGTCGTACTTCTGGTAGACCTTGGTGGCCTCGATCAGCGCCGTCTCCAGCTTGTACACCTGGCTCTCGTCGATGAGGGCCGAGTTGCTCGCGAACACCACGTCCTCGTGGGGGATGGCGTAGGACCACACCGAGATCACCATCTCGGACCAGAAGCCTTTGTCGTCGAAGGCCTTGACCCGCACCTTGATGACCTCTCCGGTGGGCTTTGCCCACTCCGTGGTGATCGCGGTGCCGGGCGCCGCCGAGGTGGGCAGCATCCCCGTCCCCATCTCGACGCCGCGCGCCCCGAGCGCCGAGACCTCCACCTTCCCCGCCGGACGGTCCAGCGTGACGGCGATGCGGCGGTTGGTGAGATCCACCGACCCCGGGACCAGGCGGATCTGGAGCGGCGGGAACTGCGTGATCGAGAAGGACAGCGGCATCTCCCCGGAGGTGCCGTCGGCGAACTCGCCGCTCAACGTGCCCTTGCAGGTGTAGGTGCCGGCGGGGACGTCGAAGCGGAAGTCGATCTTCTCCCCGGCCGACGCCGATCCGTGGTGCTCCTGGGTCTTGCCGCCGCAGTCGATCCGCACGTCGAGGCTGGACGCCCCCAGCGTCGGGGTGAGGGTGAGCCCGGGGGTGGCGGTGCCGACCTGACCATACCGGACCACCTGGAGGGACACAGCATCCTGGGCGGCGGCGAGGCTGGAGGCGAGGAGCAGGAGGTGCATGGGGCGCTTCTATCCCTTAAGGGCGCGGGCCTTCGAGGTAACGATGTCCGAGCTTCTCACACGTCTGGGTATTTCTGCGGTCAACTCGGGAGCCTGGGCCGGGCCGGCGTTGCCGGCGCAGTCCGAGCACTTCGTGAGCCTGAACCCCTCGACCAACGAACCCATTGCGTCGGTCGCGTACGCGTCCCGCGCCGACTACGAAGCCGTCGTGGCAGCCGCCGAAGCGGCCTGGAAGCGCTGGCGTGCCTACCCAGCCCCGAAGCGGGGGGAAGTCGTCCGGCAGATGGCCGACGCGCTGCGTGCGGCGAAGGCGGACCTCGGCATGCTGGTCAGCCTGGAGGTGGGGAAGGTCAAGTCCGAAGGCGCGGGCGAGGTGCAGGAGGCCATCGACGTGGCCGACTTCGCGGTCGGGCTGTCGCGCCAGCTCTACGGTCTGAGCATGCACTCCGAGCGCCCCGGCCACCGGATGTACGAACAGTGGCACCCGCTGGGCCTGGTGGGGGTGATCACCGCGTTCAACTTCCCCAACGCGGTGTGGGCCTGGAACGCGCTGATCGCCGCCGTTTGCGGGGACGCCGTGGTGTGGAAGCCGTCGCTGAAGGCGCCCCTGGTCGCCATCGCCACGCACCGGATCTGCGAGCAGGTGCTCGCGGCCCACGGGTTCTCGGGCCTGTTCGGGCTGGTGATCGGCAAGGACGCCGAGGTGGGCGAGGCGATGATCCGCGACGCCCGGTTCCCGCTGATCTCGGCGACGGGCTCGACCCGTATGGGCAAGCACGTCGGGGCCGTGGTGGCCGACCGCATGGCGCGCTCCCTCCTCGAGCTGGGAGGCAACAACGCCATCATCGTCGAGGCCGACGCCGACCTGGACCTCGCGCTCCGCGGCATCCTCTTCGGGGCCGTGGGCACCGCCGGGCAGCGCTGCACCTCCACCCGGCGCGTGTACCTGCACGCCGACATCGCGGAGCAGTTCACCGCTCGCCTCGTCGCCGCCTACAAGCAGGTGCGCATCGGCGATCCCCTCGCCGAGGGCACCCTGTGCGGACCGTTGATCGACGCCGACGCCGTGCGCATGCACCTCGAGGCCATCGCGGAGGCGCAGGCCCAGGGCGGCGTGGTCCTCGCGGGCGGGAAGCGGGTGGATCGGCCCGGGAACTTCGTGGAGCCGACGCTCATCCAGGCCACGCGCGACATGGCGATCTGCCGGCACGAGACCTTCGCGCCCATCCTGTACCTCTTCCGGTACACCGATCTCGATGACGCGATCCACCAGCAGAACGACGTCCCGCAGGGGCTGTCGAGCGCGATCTTCACGCGCTCCTTCCAGTCGGCGGAGCGCTTCCTCTCGGTCGAAGGCTCCGACTGTGGCATCGCCAACGTGAACATCGGCACCTCGGGCGCCGAGATCGGCGGGGCGTTCGGGGGCGAGAAGGAGACGGGCGGCGGCCGCGAATCGGGGAGCGACAGCTGGAAGGCGTACATGCGCCGCCAGACCAACACGCTCAACTGGTCGAAGGACCTCCCGCTGGCGCAGGGGATCACGTTCGACTTTTAGCCCCAATGCCGCTCGGATGACCAAGAAGTCGACGCTTGCCGACCATCGTCGCCATCGATGACGTCATCGTGATGGTGATGGTCATCGGGGCTCGCCATCGATGTCCATGTCCCCCCGATGTCCATGTCCCCGACGATGCCGATGTCCCCGGTCCCCACCCGGCAGCCCCGGGGGATACGCTCCCCCCATGACCGTCTCTCCCCCCACCTGGCGCGCGCGGCTCGCGGTGGCGACGATCACCTTCGTCGCCGTCCTGGTCGCGGCGTGGATGTATGTGCCCGACCTGCACGACGCGGTGCGCGTCGTCTGGGGAGACGCCAAGCAGGAAGCGGCGCGGAAGCTCTAGTCCTTCGGGCGCAGCGGGGGCGCCGAGCGCCACCCCGGAAGCTCAGTCTGCGAGCTCCACGACCGTGAGGGCGCGCGCCACGGCCTCGGCGGGGGTCCCACCCTTCCACTCGCCGCGGTAGCCGAGCGGGCTGACCACCGCGCGCAGGCGCCCGATCCGCAGATCGCTGCCGATGTGCGTGTGGCCGGCGATGTGGAGGACGACGCGCGGGTCGGACCGGATGAGCTGGCCGAGCGGAAGGGAGCCCATGAACGCGTTCACGAAGCGCCAGCCCGGGTGCTCCTTCCGGTGGACCTGCTGCTCGAACGCGAGCACGTGGGTGGCGACGACGAGGCGCGGGGCGTCGAGCGCGCGCATGTGGCCGCTGAGCCGTTCGCGCAGCCGCTCCGCCACCGCGGGGTAGGTCATCGGCTTGCCGTCGTCGCCGGTCCAGATCGCGTACTCGAAGTCGTTCCACTTGAGCCCGCCCCACCGGCCGGTGGCGTAGGCTTCGGGGGGTGCGTCGAGCACGTGCTCACGCATGGTGAGGTCGTACCAGCCCAGGCTCCCCGCGAAGCCGGTGTTGCCGATCCGCAGCGGGCCTGCGTCCAGAAAGTGGCCACCCGCCTCGTGCGTCAGGGCCGGGAGCAGCTTGTCGAGCCATGCCCAGGCGTCGATCCCGCGCGCCACCGCGTCGCGCGAGCTCCACACATCGTGGTTGCCCGCCGTGACCAGCAGGTGGGGGACGTGGGGCTTCAGGGCCAGGAGGGTGCCGAGAAAGGTCTTGGCGCCGGTGGCGATGTCTCCCGCGAGCAGGAGCACGTCCGGAGACACCTCCCGCACCCGCGCCACGAGCGCATCGAGCACCGGTTCTCCGTTTATGTCGATGTGAATGTCACTCGTGAACGCGAGCCGCATCCGCGCGTGTACCCGAGCGCGACACATCTGTCAGGGTCCCACCCCCTCGTCCCCTACCCCAAGCCGATGCTCCTCTGACAGCCTGGTGACGGAAAATCCGGTTGCGTGAAATTTCGTGACCTAGTAATGTGCGCCGTTCGCCGAAAGGGCGACGCTTGACTGAACCTCACCCTGGAGACCCCCCTATGAGCCTTCTCGACAAGAGCCTGAAGCTCGGCCTGTTCGCAGGCGTCACCCTGTTCATGGCCGGCTGCACCGCCGGCTCTGACACTGGCAAGACCACCGATGTGACCGACGCCGACGCCGACACCGACGCCGACACCGACGCCGATGCCGACACCGACACCGACGCCGATTCGGACACCACCACGATCGACACCGCGATCGCCCTCGTCTGGTACGAGGCCTCGGCCCAGGTCAGCGGCGGCGAGTTCGTGAGCGGATCGTGGGGTACCATCTTCACCGACCTCGCCGACCTGCCCAGCTTCGACAACGTGCTCTGCGACAACACCGGCGCGTGGAGCCTCGCCGGCCCCCGTGACGCCGATTGTCCGGACTGCGATTGGGCCTTCACGCTCGCCACCACCGGCACCACCGCCACGGGCGACCTCTGCGCCGACTTCGGTCGCGTGGGCGGTGAGTGGGACGGCTTCGACAAGAGCTGGGGCTTCTCGAACGAGTACCTCTACGTCTACGGCACCTACGAAATCCCCCTCGAGAAGGTGCTCTGGTACTACTACGACGGCGGCGGCTACTGGTTCTTCCTCGCCTACAACTACGGCGGCTACGGCTACAACGAAGGCGACGCGTCGGACATGACCGCGCGCCGGAACTACGGCTACTACTACTTCTACCCGTAGTGGATGGTCGGCGCGTCCGCGCGCCGGCTGCACAGAGGGCCGTCGGGATCGTGAGGTTCCGGCGGCCTTCGTCGTTTTCGCGCGCCCCGGAGCGAACGACGAAGCCCCGGATTCAGGGCTATGCTCAACCCATGCTCGTCTCCTTCATCGGCCTCCTCGGCTGTCCCGATCCGTCCACCTGCAAAGACGCCTGTGGGACCACGGATACGGTGACGGACACCGACACCGACACCGACACCGATGCCGACTCCGATGCGGACGGAGACACCGACACCGACACCGACACCGACGCGGATCCCGACTCCGGGCTCGCGCTCCCCTGGTTCACTGCCGAGGTCACGTGGACGGCCGACGGCACCTTCGTGAGCGGCCAGGTGGGCACGACCTACTACGCCAAGGGCGTGACGGAGGCCTTCGCCAAGGCGGACGCCCTGTGCCGAAACGTCGGCACCTTCGTCCCCGACAGCACGATCACCGCGGCGTGTCCCACCTGCCTCTACAACTACCCGCTGATCATCGAGGACACGACCCCGACCGGCCTCTACTGCGAACAGTTCGGCGTCGAACCTGGGGAGTGGGACGGAAACCCTGGTTTCGTGTTCTCGCCCGCCACCGTCTACAACTACGAGACGATGGAGTTCGAGCTGATTCCGCACCTCTGGTACTACTACGCCGGCTCTCGCGAGTGGCTGAGCGCGACCACCTACGCCACCGCCACCGCCACCACCCTCGCCACCTGGGGGCCTCGGGGCGCGACCTACTACTACTACTACCCGGGCTGAGGCCGGGGCCGGCGCCAACGAGCGGTCAGCGCGGCACGGGGTAGTCCACCCAGGGGACCACGGAGGAGAGCTTCCGGATCGGGCTGGACTGTTCACGGCGGTACATCGTGGCGTAGTCGCGCATCGCGGTGCGGTCGCCCCGCGCGCGCGCCAGGTACCACTCGCTGGCGATGATCTCCGGATCGACGTCCCCGACATAGGGCGCGAGCAGCGCCGCGGCCCCCTCGAGGTCGCTCGTGTCCACGAGCACCCGGGCGCGGACGGCGTCGGAGTCGGAACCCTCGGCGAGCTTGGCCTGACGGGTGTTCAACAGCTCGAGCGCCTCCTCGGGCTCCCCGAGCCGCCGCACCGCCTCGGCGCGCAGCCAGGTGCTGAAGCGGCCGCGCTGGACGCGCTTGATCTGACGGATGGACGCCACGACTTCGATGGGGTTGCCGAGGTCCAACCAGCTCTGGGCTTCGAGGCGGGACAGGTCGCGTTGTGAGGCGCGGTCGTCCTGCCAGAAGAAGGTGAGCTGATCGAAGGTGTCGATGTCTCCGGAGCGGAGCGCGAGGACGGCCTTGGCGTACAGGGACGCATCCTTGGGCCCCGGAAGCACCTCGAGCTGCGCCAGTACCTTGTCGGACGCGTAGTGGTCCCCAGCGTCGTCGAGGGCGAGGGCGTACTGGGTCAGGGCCCGCGGGTTCTCCGGGTCCCACTCGGCGGCGATCTGGGCGAAGTAGCGGGCGTCATCCACCAGCCCGAGGCGGCCGGAGCACACCGAGGCCAGGATGGCGGGCTCGTCGCCGAAGGGCTTGGTCCCGACGTAGGGCCAGAGCTCGGAGAGCGCCTCGTCACACCGCCCGAGGCGGGCCAGGGCCTTTCCGAGGCCGACGTGCGCCGCGATCGCGTCGGGGTTCTTGGTGATCTCGTCTCTGAACGCAGACGCCGACGCGCGGAAGTTCCCCTGCTTGAGGAAGCTCTCGCCCATCCCGCCCACCCGGCGCCCCGTCTTTTCGGTCCCGCCACCGTCGGGATCGGGCGTCGCCGCCCCCCCGGGTCGACGGAACTTCTTCTTCTTCTCCCCCTTCTCGGCGGTCGGCGCCGGCTCGCGCGCTTCAGCGACCACGGCGCCGAGGAGCCCGATGCCCACCAGCACCATCAGCCAGGGACGACGCGTGCGGATCGAGGACGTGAGGCTCATTTGGGCGCTCCGACGGGTGCGGTCGGGGACACCGGCGTCGGGGCGGCGCCGGGGAGCACGCTACCGTCCGGCGCCCGCTCAGGGTTGACGATCACCTTGGCCCCCTTCTTCTCGGCCTCTCGGACCCGCTTCTCGTTGATGGCGTTGGCCTTCTCGAAGACGGCCCTCCCCTCTTCCCGCTTGCCTTCCTTCGCGAGCAGGTTGGCGTGGAGGAGAAGTACGTCCGGCTCCTCGGGGGCGGACGCGAGGGCGTCGGTCAGGACCTTCCGCGCCCCCGCGTAGTCGGCGAGGTTGAACAGGCACTGGGCCACGTTCAACATGGCCCGCGCATCGGTGGGCTCGGCACGGAGCAGGAACTCGAGGTGCGACTTCTGGTCGAGCCACCGTTGATCCTCCCCGTAGAGGCGCGCCAGCATGCGGCGGGCGAGCCGGTTTCCGGGGTAGTCCTTCACCTCCGCCTCGAGCAGGGTGTAGGCGTCGACCCGCGCGCCGGCCGCGATCGCCAGCAGCGCGAGCTGCGAGCGCGCCGCCCGGCGGGGGTTGGGCCCGGAGACCGCGATGCGCAGGTAGGTCTCGGCGTTCTTGAGGTCCCGCGTCCCGATGTAGTGCCGGCCCAACAGCGCCGCGACCCCGTAGTTCGAAGCGTTCATCCCCATGTAGACGAGCGCGCTCTTGACGGCCTCGTCGGCCCGCTCGAGGCGGAAGAGGGCCTCCACCTCCGCCTCCTGCGCGGCCGGGTCCCGCGGATCGGCGGCGACCCCGCGCTGAGCCATCTCCAGCGCGAGCTTCACGTTGTTGTCGCGGAGCGCGGTCCCCGCGAGGATCACCCACACCCGGGCCTTGTCGGGGAAGAGCTTCGCCGTCTCCTCGAGGAAGGCCTTGGCCTCGTCGTTCCGCCCGGCGCGCGCGAGCAGCGGAAGCTTGCGCATCCGGAGCTCGAAGGCGTCCGGCTTCATGGCGATGAGCGCGTCCAGCTCGACCAGCGCCCCCTCCACGCCCTGCTTGCGGGTCACGAAGTCGAGGCGGTTCACCCGGTTCAGGAACTCCTGGAAGTCCTTGGGGTCCGGAAGCGTGGCGTAGTCGATGTTCTCCGAGTCTCCCGTGACGTAGCCCAGCGCGGCGAGCTGCCCGACCGTGTCGGCGTCGAGCTGCGCCTTGCTCCCCGACGGCGGCGCGGCGTTTAGGCCCGCCACGACCGCCCGCAGGCGCGTGACCTCGGCGGGCCGGTCGGCCGCGAGGTTGGTGCGCTCCCCCGGATCGGTCGCGAGGTCGTAGAGCTCGGGCTTGGGGAGGTCGATGAACTTCAGGGTGCCGTCCACGATGGCGCGGTGCGGCGCGAGCCGGAACCGCTCGGCGAGCTGGTAGCTCTCGGCGAAGGGCACCGTCGGGGAGCCAGGCTGCGGCTTGCCGTCGAGGCCGTCGGGGATCGGCAGCCCCAAGATGCGCAGGAGGGTGGGGGTGAGGTCGGCGGAGGACACCGGCTCGCGCACCACCCCCGGGCTCACGCCGGCACCGGAGAGGATCCAGGGCACCCGCGCCGTGGCGTCGTAGGTGTAGAGGCCGTGCGTGGACTCGCCGTGCTCGCCGAGCGACTCCCCGTGGTCCCCGATGACGCTCCAGAGCACGCGGCGCCCCTCGAACGCCTCCACGAGGCGACCGATCTGGTCGTCGACGAACGCGATCTCTCCGTCGTACGGACGCTCCTTGAAGGTGTCCCCCTGGGACGCATGGTCGATGTAGGGGAAGTGGGCGTCGTAGAGGTGCACCCAGAGAAAGACCGGCTTCTCCGCCGACTGGCCCGCGAGCCAGTTCAGCGCGTCGTCCACGACGAGGTCCCCCGGCCGTTCATCGTGCCAGAAGTTGTGGCCGGGCCCGCCGCCGCCCTCGGGCGAGGGCGGCGCCTCGTCCTTCTCGGGCAGCTGGTCGAAGAAGGCGTCGAACCCCTGCGCGAACCCCCATTGCCGGGAGGTCACGAAAGCGGCGACGCTCGCACCGGTGGCGTAGCCGTCGTCCTTGAGGCGCTCGGCCAGGGTGGTGAAGTCGGTGCCGAGCACGTTGTCGCCGTTCGACCGGATCCCGTGGTGGAACGGAAACAGCCCGGTGAACATCGTCGCGTGGGAGGGAATGGTGAGCGGGAGCGGCGAGGTGGCGTGCTCGAAGCGGATTCCCGCTGCCGCGAGCGCGTCCATCGTGTCGGTCTTGCCGTCACGATAGCCGTAGGCGCCGATGCGGTCGGCCCGCGTGGTGTCGACCGTGATCACCACCACGTCTGGTTTGTAGCCGAGGGGCTCACCGGCCGAGGGCGTCGCCGGCTTCGGATCTCCCCCGAACCACGAACAAGCCACGATCGTAAGAAGAAGCACGGACTACCCTGGCGACCGCGCACCCTACCGTCCGTGTCCCGACCCCGCAAGCATCGGGACAACTCGCGACCAGCCCCGCGCCTGCGGGTGTGAAACCCGACCGATTCCGAACAGTGGCGCGCGTGGGAGCCGATCCGCTATAGAGGTCCCATGCTGCTACTGGCCGCGCTCGCCCACTCCGCCCCGCTCT
Organism: Pseudomonadota bacterium; assembly: GCA_043750895.1. GTDB lineage: Bacteria > Myxococcota_A > UBA796 > UBA796 > SXON01 > JAYVAS01. The sequence goes on along the minus strand of JAYVAS010000135.1, from coordinate 2,066 downwards.
CCCCGGCTGCGGCCCAGTCCGTGAAGGTCGGCGCCGAGATCGCCGCCCTGGTCACGACGCAGCGCGAGTGGATCGCCGTGAAGGGATGCTCGAACGCCAACTGCAACGCGGTCCGCGCGGAGGTGTTGCAGGGCGGGCAGCTCGACGTCCGGGTCGCGCGGAACTGGGGTCTCTACGTCCAGGCGGGGCGCCTGGTCGAGCACACCGACGCCGCGGCGTACGAGGGGCTCGGGTATGCCGTCACCGCCGGGGTCAAGGGCGGCGCGGACCTCGAGGGGAACCTCGGCGTGGACGGGTGGGTGTCCTACGGCCGGCGCAGCTCGGCTGACCCGACCCCGACCGACGGGCTCGCCACGCTCGACAGCTCGATCCGCAACCAGATCGACCTCGGTGGAGACCTCCGCTTCGGTCACGCCTCCGACGGCTTCCTCGGCTGGGTCGGCGCCGAGGGCACGTACAACAGCGAGGCGCTCACCGTTCTGGACGGTTCCACCCGATTGGACGTGCGCTCCGCCATCCCCGTCAGCCTCGTGGCCGGCGTGCTGGTGTTGAGCGAGCCGCTCTCGGGCCCTTGGGCCCAGCGCGGAAAGATCGGCGCGGGCGTGTCGGGCTCGGCCGGGTTCCGGACCGGGGTCTCGGCCTGGCTGGTGGTCGCGCTCTAGCCGGCCGTAGCGGAACCTGGACCGAGCAGGCGCGCCCCGACTACGGAAGCTTGACCGACACGATCCGGTCCCACTCGATGTCGTTGGAGGCGATCCCGGACGCCACCCCGGGCCACTCGTCGCCGTCGATCAGCGAGGCGCCGTCCAGCTCGAGCGCCTGACCACGCGCGGCGTCATCGCTGTCGTCGGACCACTTGGCCCACCCGGCCCACGGAATGGTGTCGGTGGGCGGGTTGAAGTGCAGCCCTTCGAAGGGCTTGTCCCCTTCGGCGAGGACCTTGGTGCCGATGGCGTCCTCGGTGAACTCCAAGGTGCCGCCGGTGGCCGAGTCTCCCTGGAGGGCGATGCCCTCTTCGGTGGGATCGGCGTCCTCGACGTCGCAGAGGAGGACGGGGATGGTCCCGGTGACGGTGATCCCGGCCGTCTCCAGCGTGTAGGTGACGTCGAAGCTGGCGCGGTCGGTGGTGGTCTTGAGGCTGAGCTCACCGGTACCGACGTCGTCGAGGCCCGCGTTGGCGAAGGCCCACTCGATGTCGCCCGACTCGAGCACCGTCTTCTCGGCCGCGGTGATGCCGAGCGCCCGGGCGCCGCCGCCCACGAAGGTGTAGGTCTCGATGTCCGGAACGGCGCAGCCCTCGGCGGCCACGCTGCTAAGCGCGACGAAGATGCGGAGGGGCGTCTGGCCACGGTCGAGCACCTCGGCCGCGAGCTGCTCCTCGACCGCGTCGACCAGGGGTGGGTGCGCGCAGGCGACAAGGAGGAGGAGGGTCATGAGGGTACTTCCAGGAGCGAGAGCAGCCCTGCCTCATCGAGCACAGGGACACCGAACGCATGGGCCTTGTCGAGCTTACTACCCGCCTCGGCACCGGCAACAACGTAATCGGTCTTCTTCGAAACGGATCCAGTGACCTTTCCGCCGGCCCCCTCGATGCGTCGCTTCGCCTCGTCCCGGCTCAGGTTCGGCAGCGTGCCGGTGAGCACGAAGACGCGCCCGCTGACCTCGGGGTTGGCTGCCGCCGTCGCGGCGAACACCACCGGGGCGAACTGGACCCCCGCCGCACGGAGCGCCGCGATCTCCTCGCGGTTCCGCGGCGCCGAGAAGAACGCGACGACCGAGGCCGCGACCACCGGCCCGACCCCGTTGACGCGCGCGAGGTCCGCCTCGGTCGCCTCGAGCAGGGCGTCGAGGGTGCCGAAGTGCCGCGCGAGGTCCCGGGCGGTGGTCTCCCCGACCTGGGGCACGCCGAGGGCGAGGATGACCCGGTCGAGCGTGCGCGCCCGCGACGCAGCGATGCCGTCGAGCAGGTTCTGGGCCGAGAGCTCGCCCATCCGGTCGAGTCTGGCGAGGGGGCCGAGCTCCAACCGGTAGAGGTCGGACGGCCGCTTCACCATCCCGGCGGCGAG
>JAYVAS010000134.1:0-10658 GCA_043750895.1 Pseudomonadota bacterium | reverse complement strand
TGGTTCAAGATCCGGTCGAACGCGTGGTAGACGACCCCGGTGGCGCCCTCGCCCAGCACCACGTTGCACCGGTACTGGTCGGGCAGCGCCGGGAGTGGGTTGGTGCGGATGCCGGTCACGGGTCGAGTATGTCCGATTCTTCGGTGGACGGGGAGGGGTGTTGCCGTTCCGGTATCGGCCACCCGCGGCGCCGCATGAACGGTTGACGGTTCACTGACGCGCGCGCTGTCGCCCCTCGCATAGCATCGGCGGATGTTGCTCTTCCTCGCGGCCTGTAGCGGCGATGGCGCGTGCCCGCCGAATGCGATCGAGAAGGACGGTGAGTGCGTCCCGGTGGAGGTCGCCGACACCGACACCGACACCGATGCGGACACCGACACCGACACCGACACCGACACCGACGCGTGCACGGTCCTCGAGCTGACCACCGCGCCGCTGGGCGGTCCGGTCAACAACGCCAGCGTCCTGGTCACCCTCGACGTGGCGGCCGAGGTCGAGCTCGTCTGCACGCTCACCGCCGGCCCTCCCACCTCCGTCGAGCTCCTCCCGCCCGACGCCGTCTGGTCGTACGCCGACGGCCCCACCGTGGATCCTGACTGGGCCGATCCGGCCTACGACGCGTCGGGGTGGAGCACGGGGCCGGCGCCGCTGGGCTACGGCGAGGGCGTCACCACCGAGATCGGATACGGTGGCGACCCGGACGCCAAGTACATCACGTCCTGGTTCCGCACCGACTTCACCGTCGCCGATCCGACCGAGATCACGAATTCGGCGGTCACGGTCACCTATGACGACAGCGCGGTGGTCTACCTCAACGGGGTCGAGGTCGACCGGTGGAACCTCCCCGGCGGAGCGCTGACGGCCGACACGCCTGCGGACGAGTCCGTCGAGCTGACCACGGCCCGCGCCGAGATCGACCCCGCGCTCCTCGTCGCGGGGGAGAACGTCCTCGCGATTGAGGTCCATCAGAGCTCGGGGTCCTCCTCGGACGTGTGGATGGAGGCCACCGTCACCTCGGACGGCCCCTCCGAGGGGGACCCGGACGAGCGCTTCGTGCTGACCAGCGCCGCTTCGACCAGTCACCAAATCGCGCTCCGTGGCTTGTTGGCGGACAGTCGCTACGCGTGCATCGCCACCCCCACCTGTGGGACCGCGGCCGAGGTCGACCTCGTCACCGCGCCGCTGCCCGACGTCATCCCCCAGTTCACCTACGCCGGCGCGCCGCCGTCGCCGGGCTACGTCCTCCTCAACGCCCAGCAGCCGTGCATCGAGGTGTGGGCGATGTACCTGCTCATCGTGGATCCCGAAGGCCGGGTGCGCTGGTACGATCAGGCGGATGGCATCGACGCGGCGTTCTCGACCGACGTGGAGTCCATCCTCCTCGACGACCAGACCATTCTGTGGGCGGGCGGCGACGACCCCGACGCCGTCCCTCAGCGGGTCGACCTCGACGGCGAGACCGTGTGGCGCTCCAGCTACCCCGGCGTGGACGCCGATCAGTATCACCACGACGTGGTGTGGACCCAGGACGAGACCATCGCCGGCATCGTCCACGAGGACCTCGTGGCCCGTAACGGCGCCACGGTGGCGGGTTTCACCATCGTGGAGCAGGACCCGGTGACCAACACCGAGCTGTGGCGCTGGAACGCGCAGTCCGCCTACGACGCTGGCACGCTGCGCACCACCGGCGGTCCCAGCACCGATCCGTGGCACGCCAACGCCCTGGCCGAGGTCGTGGACGCCGACGGCCCGGCTTTCTACGTCAACCTGTTCTACGCGGGGCACATCGTCCGTATCGACCGTACCACGGGGGACCTCACGTGGACCCTCGGCCGCGGCGGCGACTTCACCCTCGTCGACGCCGCGGGCGTTCCCGCCGACGAGTCGGGTTGGTTCCTGGGCGCGCACGCGGTGCACGTGATCGACGCGACCCACGTGAGCGCCTACGACAACGGGGACAGCTCTACCGGTAGTCGCTACCTCGTCTACGAGCTGGACGCGGCGGCGCTGACCGCGACCGTCACCGCCGAGTGGTCCGATGGCTGGTACAACGCCACCTGGGGAGATGGGGACGACTTGGGCGACGGAACCGTGCTCGTCAACCAGTCGGCCAGCTCGTGCACCGGGGGCCAGGACGGACTCGGTTCGGTGCTCATCGCCGATCTCGCGAGCGGCGCGGTTCCCTGGCGGATTACTTTCACCGACGCCAACGACTCCAGCTACCGCTCGCAATGGATTGGAGCTTGTACCTTGTTTGGGAACGAAAAGTACTGTCCGTAGGCCCGTGCACCGTGCCGTCACTTCGATGGGACCTGCTTCGGGCCATGCGGATGCCGGTTAGTATGGGAGGATGACTGTACCTGCGGTGCGGATTGCTTCCCTCTTCGCCCTGTTCTTCTCCGCCCTCGCCCCCGCCGTCGCGCGCGCCGAGGGGTCCGACAACGTCGGTTCGGGCCAGGCGCTGCGGATCGAGACCGTCTTCTACGTGGACATCAACGACTCCGCCACGGAGACGTTCACCTGGACGGGCACGACCTACGACATCGATGTGGAGATCGACGTCTACGACCCCTCCGGGGTGTTCTTCGGCACCTACACCAACGGGGACACCATCACCCCGACCGCCGGGGATGGGGCCTACGAGATCCGCCTGATCGTCCCGTCGGGCGTGCCGCGCGGCTACGCGCCCAACCTCCAGATCTGGGACATGTCGGTGTCCGGGGTGGCCTCCGACGTGGGCCGTATCTGGAGTTACGCCTGGCGCATCGAGGCTCCGACCTTCGCGGAAGAGTACTCGTTGGACGGAAGCTTCTACGCGGTCGTGCCGGGCGGGGCCTCCGGCTCCACCGCGGTGGTGGAGTTCGCACCAGACGGCTTCGCGGGCCGTCGTTACGCCATCTTCGCGAGCGCGGTGGGCATCGACGGCGCCAACGGTCGATCGGTCCTGATCGCGGACGCCCCGGCCGCGCCCGCCGAGGAGTACCCGGTCTACATCAACCCGCCTGAGAACGCCGATTACACGTCGGATGTCGCCACCGTCACCGACGAGGCCTTCCGCACCGAGCCCGAGGGCTGCGACGCCGCCTACGGGCTCACCCAGGGCGTGTTCTCGTTCACGGACGATGTCGTCGCGACCTACCACGTGCTGTGTGACCTCAACGGCGACGGCACCTTCGACAGTACGTCGGACGAGGACCTCCAGCTCGTCGGTGCCACCACCGTCGGCGCCAACGAGGTCATATGGGACCTGACCGACAACGTGGGCGTCCCGGTGCCCCCGGGCGACTACGAGTGCCAGATTTGGGTGACCGTCGGCGAGTTCCACTACGTCGGCGAGGACGTCGAGACGGCGTACCAGGGGATCCGCTTCTTCGAGGTGTCCTCCGACCTGTCGCGCCGCGGCCTCACCATGTATTGGAACGACGCCGACGTCCAGGTCTACGAGACGGCCACGATGCCCGACGGCCAGACCTCGGCCGAGGCGCCCGGATCGATGGGGATGAGCGCCGGGGACTACGCCGACGCCGCCGCGGCGAACGTCAACGCGCGGGCCTGGGGGAGCTTCGTCAGCACGTCGAAGGGCAACGAAGCCTACCTCGACACCTACGCGGCGGTGCAGGAGACACGCAGCGACACGTTCACCATCACCATCGCGGATCCTGATCTGGACACCGACGGGGACGGTCTCTCCGACGTCTACGAGGACTGCTTCTCGGGCACCGACCCTCTCAACCCGGACACCGACGAGGACGGCCTCGGCGACTACGACGAGGTGATCGTCCTCCCCACGGACGCCCTCGACCCGGACAGCGACGACGACGGCGTGGAAGACGGCGACGAGGTGAGCGACTCGGCCAGCCCCGAGGACACCGATGGTGACGGACTGATCGACGCGTTGGACCCGGACGACGACGGGGACGGAGTCGGCACCATCGACGAGGATGTCGACGGGGACGGCAACCCGATGGACGACGATTCGGACGGCGACGGGGTGGGCGACTACCTCGACGAGGATGACGACGGCGACGGCGTGCTGACCATCGAGGAGGACGTCGACGGCGACGGGAACCCCCTCGACGACGACTCCGACGCTGACGGCACCGCCGACTACCTCGACCCCGACGACGACGGGGACGGCATCCTCACCAGCGTCGAGTCCGCGTGGCCCGACCACGACGTGGACGGTGACGGCATCCCCAACTGGCGCGACCTCGACTCCGACGCCGACGGCTACACCGACGAAGCCGAAGGAACCGGTGACGAGGATCTGGACGGCATCCCGAACTACGTAGATCCGTTCGTGCCGCCGGACGACACCGCGGTCACGGACACGTCGGTCACGGATACGTCGGTCACCGACACCTCGGTCACGGACACCGCGGTCACCGACACCTCGGTCACCGACACCTCGGTCACGGACACGTCCGTCACCGACACCGACTCGGGCACGATCGACACCTCTCCGCTCGATCCTGGAAAGAGCGGCATCTACGTCGGCGGCTGTGGCGGTTGCAACACCGGCCGTTCGCCGCTGGTCGGCCTCGCCGCGCTCCTCGGCCTATCGTTCTTGACCATCCGGCGCCGGAACTGAAGATCCATGCTGATTTCGCTGTTTTTTTCCTCTCCGGTGCTGGCCCAGGGCTTCGATGCACACGGCTTCAACCTCGTCGCCCTGAGCGGAGATCCGCGCGACGGGCTCGTCGTCCAGCGCGCGGGTCGCTTCCAGCAGGGTGATTGGTTCCTCGGCGGTGCCTTCGAGTGGGCCGAAAGCCCCCTTTTGTACCTGGTCGACGAACCCGACGGGTCCACCTCCGTGGAACGGGTGCTCGACAACGTGTTCGCGCTCAACGCGTCGGGAGGCGCGTGGATCTTCGACCGGTGGCGGCTCGACGTCGCGGCGCCGCTCTACCTGACTTCGGCCGGTCGGGACGGACTCCCGCAGGGCGTGGGCATTGGCGACGTCCGTGTCGCGTCCATGGTCTCGCTGCTGCGTCCGGGCGCGACGGGCTTCGGCCTGGGCCTGGCCCCCTACCTCGATCTCCCCACGGGCTCGGAAGAGACGTTTCTCGGCGAACCGGGGCTCTCGGGCGGCGGTTCGGTGGCCTTCGGCTACGAAGGCAGCCGCTACACCCTGGGCGGCGAGGCCGGCATCCAGGTGCGCCCCGCGCTGGAGCTCGAGAACATCTCGAACGCGGATGCGCTGAACTGGGGCTTTCGTGCCGGCTACCTCGTGTCGGACCGGATGTCCTTGCTGGCCGAGGCCCGCTTGGAGACCCCGCTCACCCCCTCGGTGGCCGCGTTCACCGGAGCGCCGGCCGAGCTCACCCTCTCCGGCCGCGGCCGGCTCCAGAACGGCGTGCACGTGCTCGCCGGCGGCGCCCTCGGGCTGGACCGGGGCGCCTCCGCCGCGACCTACCGGCTGTTCCTGGGCGGCGGCTTCGGCCGTATCCAAGAGCAAGGGCCGAGCGTTCCGGTCCCGGCCGAGCCGGCGACCCTGGCGGTCACGGTGACGAAAGGTGGGCGAGCGGTGGACGGCGCGTCCGTCGACCTGACCTACCGGGACGAGACCCTGTCCCAGACCGTGGACGCGGCCGGCTGGGTGGTCGAAGTGCCCCCGGAGAGCGAATGGGCCGGGAAGGCCACCTGGGGCGCCTGCTACGGCGGCGAGGCCCGGGCGGTGGCAAAGGAGACCGGCGAGGTCGCGATGCCGATCGCGCTGGCCCGGATTGACGCCACCGTCACCATCGAGGTGGTCGACGCGCTGGGCAACTTCATCTCGGACGCCGCCGCCACCTGGCAGGACCAGGAGTCCGGCTGTGTGCCCACCGAGAAGCTGCTGCTGCCCGAGGGCACCGGGAAGCAGACGGTCGGGATCGGCGCGCGCAAGCTGGCGATCCAGGCCGAGGGCTTCGGCCCGTGGAGCGGCGGGCTCTCGCTGGCGCCGGGCGACTCCAAGACCCTCCGGGTCCAGCTGGAAGCCGCTCGGGTCCGCGTCGAGCAGCAGCAGATCGTGATCCTGGAGATCGTCTACTTCGAGTACAACTCCGACGTCCTGCTCCCGGCCAGCTACGCGTTGCTCGACGAGGTCGCGGCCACCCTGTTGCTCCATCCCGAGCTGGGGCGCGTCGAAGTGGCCGGCCACACCGACGCGGACGGGCCCGAGGCCTTCAACCTGTCGCTGTCGCAACGCCGGGCCGCCCGGGTCGTCGCCTACCTGGTCGACAAGGGCGTGGAGGCGCGCCGACTCACGCCGCGCGGCTACGGCGAGACCCAGCCGATCGCGTCGAACGCCAGCGCTGAGGGCAAGCAGAAGAACCGCCGGGTGGAGTTCACCCTCCTGGACCGGGCCGAGGGCGTCGAGAAATAGCCCGCGGGGCCCGCGCGGGTCTACGGGTGCTCGGTGGTCCAGGTCGCGTTGACGATGAGCCCGTCGTTCCCGTTGCCGCTGTCGTCGACGGCGACGGTGCCTTCGTAGGTGTCGAAGTGGTAGAGCGCCATCGTGTCGGCGTCGGCCACGAAGGTGATGTCGGGCGTGAAGTCCGCCGAATAGCGCACCACGCTGGAGATGCGCACCTCGTCGATCACGCCGAGGGTGGGGCAGCCGAAGTCCCAGTCGATCCCGATGCGGAGGTCGTCGTCGTTGGCGGTCGGGGTGCCCGCGGTGGTCGCGGACGCGAGCTGGGTGCCGTTCACGTAGGTCCGGGCCGCTGACGTCGCGGGATCGTAGATGCCCGCGTAGTGGTACCAGCTGCCGGCGGTGACCGCGCTGAAGGTCACGACGGTGAACCCGGTCCACGACCCCCAGTAGAGGGAGTCTCCCGGCGAGATGTTCTTGTGCAGCCAGTAGTCGTAGGTCGGGCTCGACGCGGTGCCCTTGCGCACCGTGGTCATGCAGCCGGTGGACAAGGAGTCGTACCAGACCCAGGCCTCGACGGTGAGGGCGCGGCCGCCCCCGTCCAGCGAGGGGTCGTCGGGCACGCTGACGTAGCTGTCCACGCCCCCGAAGCGGAGCGCGCAGTTGCCATCGGGGTCCGGGCAGGCGCCGCTGCGCGCGCCGATGGTCACCGAGGCTGAGCCCGGGGCGCCGATGTCGGTGCCGTCGTCGGGGGTGACGGTGCAGGTCCACACCTCGCCTTCCTGCGTCTCGCCGCCATCCACGGTGTCGCCGGGGGAGACGGTGGTGGTGGCGCCAGTGTACGGGCTGCCGTCCACGTCCCAGGTCGTCACCGCCAGGACCGGGTCGCCGTCGGCGTCCTGGGAGGGTGCGGTCACCCTGCAGGTGAGGGTGTCGCCGGCGACGGGGTCGGCGGGGTCGATCCCGACGGTCGGGGCGCCGGGTGGGGAGTTCTGGATGACCAGGGGGTCCGAGGACACGGGCGTGCCGGTGGACGTGCCGTCGCTGGGGGTGCCGGTGGCGACCACGACCTGATCGCGCGCGAAGAAGGTGCCGTCGAGCACCTCGATTCCCGGCCCGGCGGGCACGCCGTCGACCGTCCAGGACCACGTCCAGGTCACCGGGTCCCCGTCGGGGTCCGCGCCTTCGGCCGAGGCGATCAGCAGGTCGTCGGTGTAGGCGGGGTCGGGGTCGACGAGGACCGAGGTCCCGGCCGGCGGGGTGTTGCCGATCAACACCGAGGCGGTGCCGGTGCCGCCCGTCTGCAGCTCGCCCACCGCGGTGACGGCGACGGCCCAGACCTCGCCGCGGGTGGTGTCGGCGGCGTCCACGTCGGGTCCGTCGTCGTCGGTGGGTGCGCCGTTGCGGGTCCACGCGTAGGTGTAGGTGATGGTGCCGCCCGAGGGGTCGGTGGCGGCCACGTCGATGGAGACGACCAGGTCGTCGTCGGTCCCGGGCGCCGCGGGGGCGATGGAGACCACCGGGGCCCCGGGTGGATCCGCCTTCACGATGCCGTTGTCGGTGCCGCACGCTGCGAGGAAAAGGAGCATGCGGGATGGTAGCACCGCCGCCCCAGGCTACCGCCAGTCCCCCACGACGATGAAGGGCGCCCAGTAGAAGGGGTGCGCCAGCGCGGGGTCGGCGAGGAGCGCCCGTTGGGCGGTGCGCAGCGCGGCGGCGAGGTCCTCGCCCTTGCCGAGCGCCGCGTAGAAGGCGGTCATCAGCGCCATGGTGCCCGCGTCGTCGACGCTCCAGAGGCTGGCGATGAGCGTCTCGACGCCGGCCCTGCGGAATTGCCCGGCCAGCCCGTTGACGGCCATCGGCGGCCGCCCCGCGGCCAGGTCCCCCGGCAACGCCGACTCGCACGCCGAGAGCACCACCAGCCGCGTATTCCCCAGCCAGGTCCCGAGGCCGGGGATCTCGCGGTACCCGAGCACGCCCTCGGGCTCGGGGTAACCGGCGAGCACGATGTGGCTGCGGTCGGGGAAGGCCGCGTCGAGAATGCCGTGGGTGGCGAGGTGCACCACCTGCCGGCCGGTGCAGGCCGCGTACACCGCGTCGCGCGCGCCCTCGGGCCCCACCAGCACGCGGGCGCCGCGGTGGGCCTTGGCGATCGCGGCGACCTCGGCCTCGGCCCCGGGCAGGGACCCGTCGGGGTTGCCCACGAGGAGCAGCGCGCCGGAGTCGAGCTTGAACCGCGCGGCAGCGGTGCGCAGCGAGCCCACGTGGGTGATGGACGCCACCGCGGCATGCTCGACGAGCCACTTGCCCCCGTGGCGGAGCAGGGCGAAGGGCAGCTGCCGGAACACGCCCGTGGCGGAGATGACCACGGTGGTGGCGTCGGCGAGGTCGTCGGCGATGGGGGTCCACAGCCAGCCGCCGAGGGTCTCGCACTGGGTGCGCGTCCACTCGGGGTTCCAGGTGTCGGCGGCGCGCAGGCTACGGGCGGCGGCGCCGATCGCCTTGGTGAGCGCGGCGGCGTCGACCGGGACTTCGCGGACGCCGAGGCGGTCGCGCCGGTACACCAGCAGCACCAGCTTCCCGGGCAGGCTCACGGGCTGCACGATCACCACCCCGTCGGGCAGCTCCCGTCGCACCGCCTCGAGATCCTCGGGGTCGGTGCGCACCAGCTCGGCGAAGTGAGGGTAGCTCACCCGGAGCGCGTCGACACGGGCCGAGAACTCGGCCTGAACCGCGCCGAGCTGGGCGCGGAGCGCTTCGGCGCGCTCGGGCGATGCCCCCGCGAGCTCCCGCTGCAACCACACCTGCCGGTCGGTGAGGGCCTTGAGCTCGGCGGACACCGCGTCGTCCGGAACCGGCGGGGCTTCGTGATCGGACAACGCGAGCTGCTCGGCGGCCACCGCGGCGCCGCGCTGGTCCCCCGCGCCCACGTTGGCCTCGACCATTGCCTCGTAGACCGCCGCGTACTCGGCCCGAAACGCGGCCGCTTCGGCGTCCGAGAGGCGGCCCCGGGTGGCTTCGAGGGCACCCACGGCCTGTTGGAGCAAGGCGCGGCCCTCGGCGGCGCGACCGGCCGCCAGCGCGATCCGGCCCAGCAGGAAGTCGGCCCGCCAGGCCGCCGTTCCCAGGCCTCCGGCCGCCGCGCGCGCGTCCTGGGCGAGGCGGGTCGCCTCCTCGGGCGCGGTGCGCCACACCAGGCCGGCGAGGTTGAGCGCGGCCGTCGCGCGGATGCGCGGGTCCCGGGCCCGGGCCAGGAGCTCCCGGTACTGGGCGACGTCCGGGGCGCCGAGGAGGGCGCGTTGGAGGGCGATGGCGACGGCGTCGTCGGGTCGGCCGGCGTCGGTGAGCAGCGCCTCGGCCCGCGTGTAGAGGGACCGCGCCCGGGACAGGTCGCCCTTGCGGTGGAACACCGTGGCGAGGTTGGCAGTGAGCGCGGCGGCGCGTCGGGGGTCGGGGCGCTGGTCGAGCGCGGCCTGGTAGAGGGGGCCGGCGAGGTCGTCCAGCCCAAGAGACTGGAGCACGATGCCGAGGTCGTTGCTCGCGTCGACGATGCCGCGACGGTCGCCTTTTGCGGTGAAGATGCGCACCGCCTCGTCGAGCGCGATGCGGGCCTCGCGGAGGCGGCCGGCGCGGCGGAAGGCGAGCCCGGCGTTGGTGAGCGCGTCGGCACGACCCACCGCGTCGTTGAGCGACTGGAACAAGGTGTGCGCGGCGTCGAAGGCCTTCCCGGCCTCCTCGGGGCGGCCCAGCGCCATGCGGGCCAGGCCCAGGTTGGACGCCACGGTGGCCGCCAGGGCCGGATCTCCGGCGGCCCGGGCCGCGTCGAAGGCACCCCGCAGGGTCGACTCGGCGGCCGGCACGTCGCCCGCCGCGAGCAGGTAGAGACCGCGGTCGTTGGCCACCCGCACGGGGAGGAGGCGCGTGGCCTCGGCCTCGGTGAGCCGGGCGTCGGCATGCGCCAGGGCGCCCTGTTCGCGGTGGGCGGCGGCGAGGCGGAGCAGGAGGTCCACCCGGCGGGTGGGGTCGGTCTCGGCGGCGAGGGCGGCCTCCCAGGCGGTCACCGCACCGGCGAGGTCCGCGTTGTCCCACGCCGCTTGACCGTCCGCGGCCGCTCCGGCGCGCGCCGGAGCCGGGATCGCCGCCACCGCCGCCAGCCCGGCGAGCTGCCGGAGGAAGTCGCGGCGGGGGATCACAGGGTCATCGCCGCGAGCTGGGTGCGGGCGGCGTCCAGCCGGGCGTCGGCGCTCAACGCGGCCTGAAACGACTCGCGGGCCCGGGTCAGCTCGTGCTGGTCGAGGGCGAG
>JAYVAS010000133.1:0-12247 GCA_043750895.1 Pseudomonadota bacterium | reverse complement strand
TCGCCGCCGATGGTCACCACGTAGGTGCCCGGGCTGAGCGGCCCGCCGTCGTAGCGCACCTTGCCCTCCCCCCGTCCCGTCCACCCGGCACTGTCGGCGTAGATGTTGGTCATCAGGACGTCCTGCACCCCGCACGCGGCGCAGCTCCAGCGGAACTCGTCGACGCCGAGGACCGGCGCGCGGGGGACCGGCCGGGTGATGGTCAGGGCGCCGCCGCGGGAGGCGCCGGCCGACGACAGCGACGTGCGCTTGTCGAGCAGGCCGCCGACGGCGTCGGCGACCGAGCCCTGGGCACGCAGCCGGGTCGGGTCCACGAGGGCGGGGCCGTCGACGGTGTGGGCGCCCCCCTGCTGGAGGAGGACCACGTGTCCGCCGGCGCCCACGTCGAGGGTCTGGCCCGGAGTCAACAGGAACGGTGCGGCGGGCGCCGGGGTGCGCGTGGTGCCGGTCAGGACGGTGACGGCCCCCTGCACCAGCGTGACCATGGCGGGGGTGGTCGACGCCTGGGCGGACGCCGCGGAGAGCAGGACGAACAGCATGGAGCTCACTCGTGCACGCAGCGGCCGTAGACGAGTCCGGCCAGGGTCTGATCGAGGCTCATCAGCCAGGTGGGGCCGACCTCGGCGGTGTTGCGGGTGGCCCTCGACTGCGCGAGGACCTGGTCGTAGGAGGCCCACCGCGACGCGCAGTCGGCGGGGGCGTCGGGGAGCGCACGGCTGTGGGCGCTGTCGTACCAGGCCCAGGCGACCTCGGGCGTCTTGAACTTCGCGGGCACACCCTTGAGGCAGCCGAAGTCGGCGGCCGGGCCCCAGGTGCCCAGGCCCTGGTCGACGTGGGTGGGGAAGAACATCGCCCCTTCCGCCGAGAGCCGGTCGTACTCGGTCACCCAGTGGGTGGCGCCCCCGCGCTGGCCGCTGAGCTGCTTACAAACCGGATCGTCGGGGAAGGTGCCGTCGGCGATGAGCTTCATCCGCCGGTAGACCTCCGCCGGAGGTAGGCCGCGGCGGCGCACCTGGTGGTCCTCCCACTGCTCGGCCAGCTTCAGGACGTCCCCGACCAGGCCGAGCGTCTGTTTCTCGGCCTCTTCGTCGCCCTTGTGGGCCGCGAGGAGGGCCTGCGTGCGCCGAGAGAGCTCGGCGTCGGCGCCGAAACGGAGCGCGCGGGTGCGCGCCCACCAGAGCTGGAGGTGCTCCTCGAGGTTCAGCACCGAGCGGTCCACCTTGGTGGCCGAGACCCCCGCGGCCCTGGCGGACGCGACGAGCCCGTCGATCTCGGTGAGCGCTTCCTTGCCCGAGTGGCACGCGAGCAGAGAGGAGATGAGCCCGTGGGCCCGTTTGTACTGGTTCGCGCCGTTGAACACGTAGGAGGGGATGTCGCGGAACAGGTTCATCACGCGGCCCGGGAGCCAGTCCCGCAGGTGCTCAGGCAACTTCGGGTCGTAGCCGCGGTCGTCCAGCCCCGTGGCGATGGCGAGCTGGCCGACGGCATAGCCGTAGACCCCGACGTCGGTTGGTTTGCGCGGCGGTTCGGCGATCTTCCACTGCACCCGGTCGAGGTAGTGGCGCATCTCCGCGTACCGGTCGCACTCCCGCCCCTGTTGCTCGAGGATGGAGATCCGCAGCGCCCAGTGGGCGAGGGCCTGCTGGTCGTAGACGAAGTCCGCGGGTTGTTTTCGGTCGTCGGGCACGGCGGACAGGAACGCGCTGTAGGCGGACTCCCTTACGGTCTGGGCTTCGTCCTTGCGGGCCGACTCGGCCCCCCGCACCAGCTCCTGGAGGTCCCCGAGTGCTGCCTGTGCCTCGGCGAAGGCGGGGTCTTCGGCGAGGGCGCGGTTCAGGGCGGCCTGGGCGTCGTCGTACTTGCCTTCGTCCCGGCGCGCGAGGGCCTCGGCCCACGCGCTGAACGCCGAGAAGCGCTCGGTCGGGGCGAGCATCAGCAGCTTGCGCCGCTCGGCCGAGGTCAGCGTGAGGTCCATCCCGGCGACCAGGGACTCCACGAGCTCCTTCTCGACGGCGACGAAGTCCTCCACCGTGCCCTGGGCGTCCGCCGCCTTCACGATCTCGGCGGTGTCCACCGAGATCACGCGGGCGTCGAGGAGGAAGTTGGGTTCGAGCACGGTGAAGGAGCCGGTGACGACGAAGCGGGCTCCGACGCCCTTGCCGAGCTTCTGGGCGGTCTTGGGATCGATGAAGCCGCCGTCCCCGAGCTTGATCTCGGTCAGGAGCGCGTCGAGCTGGTCCCGCTCGACCAACCGGAGGGTGGGGAGGGAGGAGAGGTCGGAGACGATCATCCCGGCGAGGGCCCGCCCCAGGCCGTCGTACTGCGCCGAGCCGGCGCCTTTCTGGAGGGGCAGGACGGCGACCGTGGGCGGCTCAGCGGCCCGGGCGGCGGTCATTCCCAGGCAGCAGAGCAGGAGTCCGAGGGCGAACTGGAACATGGCGGCCAGTGTATGCCCCTGCCCGGACGGTTGCTGGCGTCGGGGCGCGACATTCCCATGGCGGCGCAGGACGTTAATCGCGGGGGCGTATGGACGCGGGGTCGGCCGGCGTTCTGTGACCGCTCCTCGCACGCCCGGGTTCCCCCGATGCTCCTCTCCCTCGTCCATCTCGCCCTCGCGACCTCGCCCTACGACACCCTGCTCGGGACCGCCGTGACCACCGCCGCCGACGAGTACGCGATCGGGGCGGGGTACATCGAGTCCACCCTCTGGTTGTCAGGCCGGTGGGAGGACGCTGCGCAGCAGGCGCGCGTGGAGCGCATGACCCGCCGGTTGACCGCGGCCAGCGATCGTCCCGACCTCATCGTGAACGTCGTGCTGCTCGACGACCTCGAGGTGAACGCGGCGGCGCTCCCCGGCGGGTTCCTCCTCATCAACCGGGGCCTGTTGACGCTCCTCGACGACGACCAGCTGGCCTTCGTGATCGGGCACGAGCTCTCCCACGTGATCCTGCGGCACGGGGCGAGCACGATGAACATCAAGGTTGCCAGCAACTCGGTCCTGGAGCTGCAGGCGGCGCGGATCGGGGCCGACCGGGTCGCCGCCGAGTCCCGGGCGGAGGACCTCTACCTGATGATCGCCGGCCACTCCCGGCAGCTCGAGCTGGAGGCCGATCTGTACGGCCTGCTCTACTCGGTCCGGGCGGGCTACCCCTCGGCGGCGTCGGTCTCGGCGCTCGAGGCGGTGGACGCCTCGGTGGGCGGAAACGTGCCGGAGGAGCGTCGTCCGTGGATGAGCCACCCGCTCACGGTCGACCGCGTCGATCAGCTCCAACGGGGCTTCGCGGGGATCGAGCGGGTGCGCGACGAGTTCGACGCCGGGCTCGCCTACGCGGCTTTCGGCCAGTACGACCAGGCCGTCGCGAGCTTCCAGCAGTTCCTGACGCTCTTTCCCCACAGCGCGGGGGCGTGGTCCAACCTGGCCGCGGCGTGGCTCTTCCAGGATCCGATCGATCCCGCGGGCTGGGTGGACGTGCTGCCGATGCATCCCGTTTCGGGCGTACGGATCCGGGGAGACGCGGCGCTGAAGCGGGAGCGCGCCCGCGATGCGCTCGCCCGCGCCCTCCAGATCGACGGCGCCGACCCGACGGCGCTGACCCTCGCCGGGGTTCTGGCCCGCCGAGAGGGGCGCCTCGTCGAGGCCCAGGCTCTGCTCGATCGGGCCGAGAAGGCCATGCCCGGGTCGGCGGCGATGATGAACAATGTCGGGAACGTGCAGGCGGACGCCGGCTACGGCGCGGTCGCGATGAAGTGGTGGACGGCCGCGGTCGCGGCCGATCCGCTTCAAGTGGAGGCCCAGGTGAACCTCGCCCGGGCCTACACCCGGGATCCCAAGGGGAAGAAGAAGGCCATCGCCGCGTGGGAGGCGCTCCTCGACCACCCGAAGTGGGGGGCCGAGGCGTCCCAGCAGCTCGACGCGCTGGGCGTGCGGGGGCCGGGCCCGGGAGGGGCGGCCGTCGCGACCCGCACACCCGGGGTGGTGTTGGACGGTCGGGTGTTCGGATTGCCGCTCCCACTGGCCGACGCGGTGGCGGCGCTCGGTCGGCCCGCGCCCGGTGAGGAAGCCGGAGAGAACGGCTTCTGCGTGCGCGGATGGGAGGAGCACGGGCTCGAGGCGCTGGTGAGCCACGACCAGGTCCTTGCCTGGTTCGTACAGGGAGACTCCACGCTGACGCTGCCCGCCGGGGTGGGCCTGGGGTCGACCACGGAGCAGGTCATCGCCGCCCTCGGCGAGCCGGAGACCCGCGTGAGCTACGGGTCGGTGACCCGCCTCGGCTGGGAGACCCAGGGCGTGGCGGTGCGGATGGTGGACGGGATGGTGTGGCAGTTCAGCGTGCAGGTGCCGGTGCGGTGAGGTGGGCACGGTGGCCTTTTGCGCCGTCGTGACCGATCCGTCCCGGGGAGCGAGTAGATTGCCGCACCAGGAGACCCGATGGCGTTGCTGCTCGTCCTGTTCGCTGCCGCCGCTCCGCCTCCGCCGGTGGTCGGCGGGACGAACACCAGCGACTACGAGGAGGCGGTGCTCCTGGTGATGGCCGACCGGAACGGGTCCCAGGCGATCTGTACCGGGTCCCTCATCGACCCCGAGTGGGTGCTCACCGCCGCGCACTGTGTGGTCGACGAGGGGAGCTTCCGCATCGCGACCATCGACGTCTACGTCGGGTCCACCCTCAACGACCTGCGGCTCGAGGTCGGCGCCGACGACTGGCTCGGCCACCCCGACTACGACGCCAGCGGCTACTACGACGTCGGGCTGGTGCGCCTCTCCCGCGCCATCAACGACGTGCCGCTCATGCCGGTGAACACCGACGCGCTGCGGGCGCGCGACATCGGCGTCGAGTACCGCATCGTGGGGTGGGGACAGTCCTCGGACAACGACACCTCCAACCCCCGCAAACGCTACGCGGACGTCCCGCTCGATCAGTACGACGGCCAGCTGATGGTCACCTTCGACCCCGACGGCCAGAACGCCTGCCACGGGGACTCCGGCGGGCCGGTGCTCGAGCTGCGCTCCGACGGCGGCTACGAGATCGCGGGGATCACCAACTTCGCGTACGGGACCAGCGGCGACTGCGAGGGCAACGGCGTCGCCGACGCGCGGGTGGACTACTACCTCGACTGGATCAACTCCGAGGCGCCCACCTACACCTACGAAGAGCTCAACGGCACCACCGAGACCGACACCGACGCCGACACCGACGCGGACACCGACAGCGATGCCGACACCGACACCGACAGCGATGCCGACACCGACGCGGACACCGACGCCGACGCCGGCAACGCCGATTTGATGGAGGACCCGGTGCGCCCGAGCGACGTGGGTGAGGACTACGAGACCAAGGGGCTGTGCGCGAGCGCGCCCGGTGGCGCGGGCGGGTTGCTCGCGGCGGCTGGGGTGGCGGTGGCGCTGGGGCGGCGGAGGCGGGGGCGGTGAATCTGCGCACAACCCCCCAGTGACCCACATCCTCCAGCTTCCCGCCGCGCTCGACCCGATCCACGCCCTCGATCGGCTGTCCGCCCTCGACCCCCTCGACGTCGACACCACGCGCTTGGGGCTCCGGGTGCTCCTCCCCGACCTGCCCGACCTCGCCGGCCGCGTCCGGATCGCCCTCGGTCTCGGTCCCGACGCCCCGGTGGACCTGCGGCTCGCCCCGCTGCGCGACGGGAACCCGCCCACCCGCCTCGCGCCGCCCGCATTGTCCATCGACGGCACCGCGATCCACCTCGCGGCCGGCGACGCCTTCGGCACCGGCGCTCACCCCACCACGGCGCTGTGCCTCGATTGGCTTACCGAGACGCCCATGCCGGCGCGGGTGCTGGACGTGGGGACGGGGACGGGCGTGCTCGCCATCGCCGCCGCGCTCCGGGGTGCCGGCGAGGTGCTCGGCGTGGACGCCGATCCCGCGGCGATCGCCGAGGCGCGGGTCAACGTCGCGCGGAACAGCCTGGACGGGCGCATCACCGTCCGACTCGGCGGTCCCGAGGGGCTCGATCGGTACCCGCTGGTGCTCGCCAACATCCTCGCGGGGCCGCTGCTCACGCTCGCGCCCGCGCTCGGGCGGGTGGTCGCCCGCCGGGGCGAGCTGCTCCTTTCGGGGATCCCGGCCGGGGTCGTCGACGAGGTGGCGGCGGTCTATGTGCGCGACGGGTTCAAGCGCGGCGAAGTCGCCACGTCGGGCGGGTGGGCGTGTCTGGTGCTCCGCGCGAGCTGGTGATCAGTCCAACCAGCGCACGCCGGTCAGCGTCTGCGACACCTCCCACAGTCGGTCCTGATCGGCCTCGATCCGGGACGCCGCGTTCGAGCCGACTTTCTTGGGCGCGCCCCAGGCCTCGGCGATGGCCGGGCCGTAGTAGTCGCCGCCCTGGACGTCGGCGGCGGCGGCGGCGTACACCGACGGCCAGGCGCCGTGCTCGGAAGACTGGGCGAAGAGCGCGTTCACCCAGCGCATCATCCCCTCCTTGAACGCGCTCCCCTCCTGCCGGGCGGCCTCGAATTGGAGGTTGGTCGCCGCGTAGCCCGGGTGCGACGCCGTCGACAGCATCGGGGCCGACCGGGCCCGGAGCCGGCGATCCAGCGCGTAGGTGAACAGGAGGTTGGCGAGCTTGGACTGTCCGTACCGTTGCCACTTGGAGTAGCTCCGGGCTCCGTCGAGGTCGTCCCAGAGCATGGTTCCGGCCCGGTGCAGGCCGCTGGAGATGTTCACCACCCGTGAGGGGCGCTCGGCGGTGCCCCCGGCGAGGAGTCGGTCGAACAGGAGGCCGGTCAGCGCGAAGTGGCCGAAGTGGTTGGTGCCGAGCTGGATCTCGAAGCCGTCCGCCGTCTTCTGGTAGGGCAGCGCCATCACCCCGGCGTTGTTCACCAGCGCGTGCACCGCCGGGAACCGCGCCTGCACGGTCGCGGCGAAGGCGCGCACGCTGGCCAGGGAGGCGAGGTCCAGGGCCATGGTCTCGAGGGTGGCGCCCGGCGCGCGTTTTCTGGCCTCCGCCAACGCCGTCTCGGCCTTGGAGGGGTTCCGACAGGCCATGATCACGTGGGCGCCGCGCGCGGCGAGCATCCAGGCGGTCTCGAAGCCGAGGCCGCTGTTGGCGCCGGTGACGATCATCACCCGGCCGGTCTGAGTGGGAACCTCTTCGAACGACCAGGTCATCTGTACTCCGCGGTGCGAGAGCCTGTGCACCGAGGCCCCCCTCGGCCACCCTCCCTGCTACAATCCCCGCCTCCTGGAGCCGCTGTGCGCGCCCTCATCGTTCCGTCCCTCCTCCTCCTCGCCGCGTGCCACCAGGACTACAAGCTCGTCGAGCCGGCACCGGAGCCGCTCTCGATCACGGTGCTCACACCGACCTACGGCGCCTACGTCGGCGCGGGCCCGGTGCAGCTCACCGGGATCGTGTCCCCGGCGGACGCCCAGGTGATCGTCAACGGCGTCACGCTGGTCACCGACGCCGACGGCTACTTCGCCGCCGAGCTGCCCTTCGCCGACGGCGAACGTGCCATGCAGATCGACGTCCGCGCCATCGACCCCGACGAGTCGGTCCGTGAGCTGGTCGCCGTCTTCGACGGCGTGGACCCCCGCGCCGCGGACCCGGGCGCGATGTCCGGCCTGCTCACCCCCAGTGGGCTCGACGCGCTCGAACCTGCCGTCGCCTCGCTGATCGACGCGCAGGCGCTGTTGGACTCGGTGTTCCCGAGCATCCCCTCGCTCGACACCGACTACTTCGACCTCACCCCCCTCTCGCTCACCACCGCGGGCACGGTGGTCGATCTCTCCCCCGGGGACGACGCGGTGTCGCTGTTCGCCTCCATCGAAGACGTGACCCTCACCTCCGAGGTCACCATCGTCGACTACCTCACCTTCGACCTGGGCATCAAGCTCGGGACGATCGGGTTCGGCGCCCAGGCCACCCCGGCGGTGGACGCCGACGGCATGCTGACCATGACCCTCCACGACGCCAGCGCCGACATCGACGAGATCCGCCTCGTCGTCGAAGGCTACGAGCTCCCGGGGTGGATCATGGATCTCCTCGTGGATCCGATCGCCGGCCTCATCGCCGATCTCGGCGCCACCCTCGTCGACTACGCGCTGGACTCGTTCGGCACCCTCGAGCTCGGGGGCCCGTTTGCGTTCGACACCGACCTGATGGGGACCCAGCTCTCCGTGTTGCTCGCCGACGTGGGCGCCTCGACCGACGGCGTCGGCCTGGGCATCACCGTCGGCACGGGCGAGGACGCCGCCACCACCATGCCTGTCATGGCCAGCCTCGCGACCACCACCCCGTCGGGCCAGGACTACCAGATGGGGCTCGCGGTCCACGAGGGGCTCGTCAACGCGCTCCTGGACGACACCCTGGCCAGCTTCCTCGACCTCGACATGGAGCTGACCGGGGAGTACGGCAAGCTCCTCGGCGCCGGGATCGCGAACCTCCCCGGCGGGAGCCAACTCCCCGAGAACCTCGACGGCTACTGCATCGGCTTCCACGCCGGCGAGGCGCGCGCCGCCCGCTTCGTGAACGGGGTGGGGGATCCGCTGGCCCAGGTGTGGATGCCGGACGTGCGGGTGGCGCTGCAGTACCAGAGCGAGGGGACCTGTCACGACTGGCTCGACGCCAGCGTGTTCGTGCGCCTGGACCTCGCCCTCGAGGGTACGTCGCTCAACGCGAACCTCGACGTGCCCCACGCGGTGATCCTTGCCTACGGGGCGGAGGACGTGGACGAGGCCGAGCTCGCGACCGCCCTGACCGCCACCGTGCGCGGGCTTTTCAGTCTCTTCGCGGATCAGCTCTCCTTCGACCTCGGCGACGTGATCGACCTGGGCGGCCTCGGCCTCCCGATCGAGCTGAACCCCGAGGTGGTGTCCATCGAGGCGCTCGACGAGACGGGCCTCTACGGCGTCTACATGGACGTGTTCTAGGCCGTTCGAGGCCCGCCTAGACCGGCCCAGCTCCGGCGCTGCTCTTCGGCGCGGCCACCTGGTCTGGCAACGCGGTGACCAGCGCGGCGCTGTATCCCTGGATCTCGCCGGCGCTGTCGTGGTGCGCGAACCGGCCCAGCACGCGCCCGGCGTCGTCGAAAGCGTCGGCCACGAAGCTGAAGCGGGTCGTGACCGACACTTCTCCGTTCACCAGACCGGCGATCTCGGCGATCTCGACCACCTTGCGGCTCCCGTCGGCGAGGCGGGCGGTCTGGACGATCACCTGGATCCCGGCGCCGATCTGCTGGCGGATCGCGAGCGACGACAGGGGCAGGCCGGCGAGGTGCGTCAGGGTCTCGAGGCGGTTGATGGTGTCCTTCGGGCTGTTGGCGTGGACGGTGGTGAGCGAGCCGTCGTGTCCGGTGTTCATCGCCTGGAGCATGTCGAGCGCCTCAGCGCCGCGGCATTCGCCGACGACGATGCGGTCCGGCCGCATCCGCAGCGCGTTGGCGACGAGGGCGCGGATCGCGATCGCGCCCACCCCCTCGACGTTGGCGGTCCTGGACTCGAGGCTGACCACGTTGGGCTGGTGGAGCCGCAGCTCGGCGGCGTCTTCGATGGTGATGATCCGCTCGTGCACCGGCACCAGCGACGTGAGCACGTTGAGGAGGGTGGTCTTGCCGGACCCGGTTCCGCCGCTCACGCAGAGGTTCTTGCGCGTGTCCACCGCCTCCCGGAGGTAGTTCGACATCTCGGTGCTCAGAGTGCCCATCTCCTCGAGGTCGGAGAGGGCGAAGAGGTCCCGGGCGAACTTCCGGATGGTGAAGCATGGCCCTTTGGTGGCGAGCGGGCCCAGGACCGCGTTGATCCGGGAGCCGTCGGCGAGGCGCGCGTCCACCATGGGGCTGGACTCGTCGATCCGCCGCCTCGAGTCGGCGATGATCCGCCGGATCACCTCGATGACGTGCCGATCGTCGCTGAAGCGCAGCGGGGTGAGCTCGGTCTTGCCCCGCCGCTCCACGAACACCCGGTCGTACCGGTTGACCATGATCTCGGAGACCGTCGGGTCGTTGAGCAGGTCGGTCAGGGGCCCGAGGCCCGCTTCCCAGGTCACGTGCTCCGGCTGGCCGCTGGTGGGGACCTCCGCGTTGGCCGGCGCCTCTTCGAAGAGCCGCCGCCAGGGGAACCGCCACGCGACGCGCGCAGCGACCAGCCCGATGACCCCGCCCGCGATCCAATACTCCATCCTGCCGCTCTCCGTCGGTGACGTTCGCCGTCACGGTTCCACGCCGGTCGGTCGCGCCGCCGCTGTGAGTCTAGTCTAAACTGCCCGGCATGAAACGCTTGCTTCCGACCCTGATCCTGCTCCTGACTGGCTGCCCGAAAAAGGAAGACGACGAGGAGGTGGACACCTCGCCCGCCCCGGCGTGTGACGCGGTGACCTTCGCCGCCGAGGGCCTGGACTGGTCGCTGCCGAACTTCGAAGGGGAGAACTGGCGCGACGGGGTGCCGTTCAGCGAGGCCACCGGGGTCTCCTACCGGGACTGCGCCGCCGGCGAGGACCTCGCCCTGCACTACCACTTCGCCGACTACACCAACGACGCCGTGCCCGATCTCGTGGTCACCTACGACGGTTGCGCCAGCTCCGGGCTGGGTCGCACCCACTGGGACGTCTACGGCGGGACCGCGTCGGGGTTCCTCTCCACCGCGGTGGCGTGGTCACTCCCCGAGTTCGAGGGCACCGGCTGGAGCGGGGACGCCCCGCTCTCGCTCACCGGCGGTCAGACCTACCGCTCCTGCGGTGCCTCCAGCGAGAGCCTGCTCAACTTCGAAGTCCGGGACATGAACGCGGACGCCGTCCCGGACCTCGTCATCAGCCTGGACCAGTGTGCCGGTTCGAACGTCGGCAGCAACGTCTGGGAGGTGTACCTCGGTGCCGGATCGGGGTTCGCCGCCGATCCCATCCAGTGGAGCCTGCCCACCCTCAACGGCGACGCCTGGACCGGCGTGGCGGTTCCCTTCTACGGGATGGAGGGTGCCACCTGGCGCGACTGCGAGGGCGACCACTACGCCGACATGTACCACACCACCGCCGATCTGAGCGGGGACGGGATCCCGGACCTGGTGGTCACCTACGACACCTGCGCGAACCCCGACTTGAGCTACCTCTACTGGTGGGTGTACCCCGGCGGGGAGGACGGCTTCGCGGCGGACCACGAGGAGTTCGCCCTTCCGGCCCGCGACGGCGAGGACTGGTTCGAGGATGGCGCCATCACCAAGCTGGACGGGGAGGGGGTGCGCACCTGCGGGGCTGAGACCGGCCTGTCGATGGTCTACACCACGACCGACATGGACGGAGACGGCATCCTCGACTTCACCATCGTCGACGACGACTGCGACACGACGGGCCTCGGCGACACCCATTGGGACGTCTACCTCAGCGACGGGCAGGGCTTCGCCGAGGCGGCCACGACCTGGACCCTCCCGGCGATGGAGGGCGAGGACTGGAACCGCGGCACGCCCTTCGCCGCCGTGTCCGACCGGGACGCGCGGACCTGCGGCGGCGTCGAAGATCTGGTCATGCGCTACCAGATGGCCGACCTCACCGGCGACGGCGCGCAGGACATGGTGGTGACGGTGGACGAGTGCGCCGACCCCGACGTCGGCGTGAAGTACTGGTGGGTGTACCCGGGTACCGGCGCCGGGTTCGCGACCACGGCGCTCTCGTGGGCCCTGCCGTACCCGGACGGGATCGGCTGGTCGAAGGACGTGCCCTACCCGGAGATGGTCGAGTCGAGCTACCGCGACTGCGGCGCCAACGATGAAGCCGACTTCAACTTCTCCACCTTCGTGATCTCCGGCGATGCCAACCCCGACCTCGTGGTGACGGCGGACGCGTGCGCCGGCGAGGCCATCGGCTCGACGGCGTGGAAGGTCTACCCGGGGGTCTGCGCGGACGGGTGAGGGGGGGCGCGCGCTGGCCGCGTTGACGCTGCCTCCGACGGTGGTATCGTTGTGCTATGCAAGCAATTCACATTCGTGAGGTTCCCGACCACATCGTCGCGGCCCTCAAGCGCCGCGCGCGCGCGAACCATCGTTCCCTACAGGGCGAGTTCCTCGCGGCCCTGGAGGATGCGGCGCTTCGTGCACCGCCCCCCGAGCGGCCCGCGCCGCTTCGCCTGGCGCTTTCTGACGCATCCGGAACCGGATCCTGGTCTCGCGAAGAGACCTACGACGACGATGCGCGTTGATCGCTTCGTCGACAAGCAACTTCCTCCAGGAGGACGAGGCGGTTCGGGACGCCTTGTTCGGGCTGCTCGAGACCGTCCCTTGCTCCGGTA
>JAYVAS010000132.1:0-3952 GCA_043750895.1 Pseudomonadota bacterium | reverse complement strand
CGCGCCCAGATGTTGGACTTCCGCGAGCAGCTCGAAGCGGAGCGGGGCTTCGCGATCTTCGGCACCGAGTTCCTCTTTCCGGCCTTCGAGTTCTCCAGCGTCCAGCTCCACGCCGTGGGTGGGACGGAGCCCTACACGTGGGAGCTGATCGACGGCGAGTTGCCCCGAGGCTTGAGCTTCGACGGGGTGGACACCGTCTCCGGTACCCCCGCGTCTCCGGGCGCCGCCACCGCCACCTTTCGGGTGACCAGCCCGGAGATCTCCCCGCAGACGGGCGAGCCCCTCGAGGACATCCAGAACATCCTGTTCCTGGCCGACGTGAAGACGATGTTGAAGTCGCCGCCGACGGCGCGACTGGTCCGCGGCGGCGCGCGCTTCACCGTGACCCTGGACCGCGTGGCCAACGACGCCGTCGTGATCGAAGTGGGCCCCAGCCCCGACTTCGACGACAACGCCAAGCGGGTCGTCGGGCGCCGGGTCGCGACCGACACCTATGCGGCCCAGATCGACGGCCTGACCCCGGGGGAGACGTGGTTCTGGCGGGTCAAGGTCGGCGGCCGCGTGGTCGACGCCCAGGCGCGTCGGTTCGTGGTTCCGGAGTAGCCCTGCGGTTCCTCACCCCGTGGGCAGGGCGACCGGCCGAGAGGACCGACGCGGGTTGCGCGTGCGGTCCGGCCCCTTGAGGAGCGCCCGGCGTGGCGACTCTCTCGCGGACTCCGAGGGCCGGTCGAGGGGGACGACCCGCTCGATGGCGGCCCGGGTCACCACCAGGATGGTGTGATCGATGACGGTCGCCCGCTCGCGCACGCTTCGCACGAGCACTTCGCCGCCGATGGCCGGCACCGCCCACCAGGGGAGCATCGCGCCGCCGGTGGATGACCCGCACACCAGCGGGCCGGCCGGTCCATTGGTGTGGACCTCCACGGCGTCCACCGAGAGGGGATCCCAGGTGAGCCGCACGCTGCCGTCGGCGGCGCGACTGACCGTTTGGACCACGGGCACGGCGCCGAAGCGGACGACGTCGTCCGCGGAGCGCGGAATGCCTGCGGCGTCGACCCAGCGGAGGGTGCCCAGGGCCCACGCGGGGTCGACGGTCTCCCGTGGGCCGGTGGTGTTGTACTCGCCCTGGGCGGCGTCCCAACCCAAGGCGCCCGCGACGGGCCCGGCGAGCTCGATCACCGCGGGGCCGCGGGTGCCGGCGGGCATCGGGGAGGCGGGCGGCTGGCAACTGCCATCCGGGAGGGTGAGCGGCGCCGCACCACGGACGGCAGCGTCCACGCGGGCGCGTGCGCTCCATGCGGCGGGCGCGGCCACCGTCCGCACCCGGGCGTCGACCTCGACCTCCAGGACCACCTCCGGCGCCTCGACCGGCGCCCGTGGCGAGGCCGTGCCCATCGTCGAGCAGCCCTCGAGGACGAGCACGGTCAGGAGGGAGGTCACGCGGCACCTCGACTGGTGAACCCGGGACGGGAAGAAGCCATCCCGGACAGGATTGCCTCAGTTGGGGCGTCGGTCATCCGCGAAACGGCTGAAGGGTGTCCTACGCCCCTTTCCGACACGAACGCCGGTGCGGGAGCGCAAGGCGGCGCGCCCCCCTTCTTGCGGGGGGTGGGAGGCACCGATAGGGCGCGGGTTGGAGAGCACCCATGCGCGCGCACCGAACGGTCAGGCGGCCCTGGTCCCGGTGGGTGCGCGGGGGCGGGATGGCGGCGATGCTGCTCCTGGCGGGGTGCACGGAGCCGGCGCTCAAGCCCGACCCAGGCGTCACGCCCGACCCGACGGTGACGCCGGACACGCCCGCGGCGCCGTCGACGACCGAGCTCCTGGACACCTTCTACGCTGAGAATGGCGGTCGGGCGGCCTTCCCCGAGCCGGTTCCCTCCGCGCTCGAGGCGCTGCTGTTGAGCGAGGACGACGTGGACGCCGGCGATCTCGCTTCGGTCCAGACGCGGGTCGAGGCCCTCTTTGCGGAGTGGCCCTACGAGAGCGACGGCTGGTACGAGGGGGCCCCGGAGGGGCTCAACATCGGGAGCCCGGTGGCCTACTACGGCCTTCGGATGCTGGAACACATCATCGACGCCGGGCCGCTCACGCCCACCGCGACGCTCCAGATGACGGCCATCGTGGCGGAGTGTGCCACCGTCACCCGACCGACCCTCCCCGACCTCGACCCCGAGACGGTCTCGCTCACGATCGACCCGGAGATCCTGGCCGACGACGCCCTGGTGCTCCGGCAGTCCACGAACCTGTTCCGGCACTGGGTGACGGCGATCACCCGTACCCTCACCGTCGAGCTGACGGTCGTCCCGATGGAGGGCTGCGCGACCGTCACCTACACCGACGACGGCAGCACGATCGTGAGCTACCCCGACACCGAGGAGATGATCGCGGGCATTCCGTCCGACGTGGCGCGCGACACCGACGTCTTCTGGGTGATCGCCCCCTCGGGCGTACCGGGGGACGGGTCCGGGTATGGGCGCCACTTCATCACCGGCGGCATGGGAGGGTACGGCGCGCGGCCGCTGTTCCTCTCCGACGACGCCTGGTTCCTGCGCAAGCCCGAGCACCTCGGGAGCGGCCCCTACAGCACGATCGAGCGCCGCGCCTACCAGCCGCAGTGGTTCCAGCACGAGTTCATGCACCACCTGTTCCGGACGTGGCCGGAGTTCGGGCTCGAGGTCACCGCCCACCAGTGGTTCGACCTCTCCACCTGGCCGGACGACTTCGAGGGCCGGTTCGAGCCCGACTACTACTCCGAGGCGATCAACAAGCGGCTGCTGGGCGCGACGCCGTCCCTGGCCGAGGGCCTGCGCGGCGCCGAGTACGCTGACATGGACGTCCTGCCGTTGTCGGCGATCGCCGGTCACTACCAGCGGGAGCCGGTGCAGAACGACTGGCACGTGGTCACCGTGACGGTCGACGGCGCCGAGGCCACGTGGGCCAACCAGGCCGGCGTGTCCTGGTCGCTCACGGTCCGGGACGGCACGCTCTACTCGAGTCCCGACGGGCCCTACGGGGAGTCCGCGCTCGATGTCGAGCTCGACGACGCCGGGATCGTCGTGGCGCTGTGGTTCGGGGGCGAGCGCTACGGCCGGGACGGCTGACCGTCTGCCTCATGCCCCCCGGGGTTGGCGAGCTCCCCGCGCGCTGCGTGCGCCCGCGCCGACGCCGTCTGACAGCCGACGATCGCCGGGGCCTCGCGCACGAGCGTGTCGTCGACGAGGGCCTGGACCATGAACAGCGCGAAGTCCACGCGGCGGGTGCGGTTGCTGGCCAGGACCGCGTCGCCGACGTGCCGGCTCCAGACGGGCAGGCCCTCGGACGGCCCTTCTTCGAGGTCGCTGCCGCGCACGACGGTCCATCGGGTGTCGCTCTCGAAGATGCGCCGGCACGCCAGCACCTGGTCGTCGATCTCGGCGAGGCGCGTGATGCGGCCGACGAAGCCGAACACCGCGAGCAGCGCGCGGAAGGACCAGCCATAGGTGTCCTGGCCGTCGCGGCTGATGTGCCAGCCGCAGCTGAAGATCAGGCGGGCGCCGGGCTCGGCGTGGTCGAGGACCGGCTGGGCGGTGCCGGAGGCGTACTGCTGGATGCCCCAGGGGGCGAGCACGGTGAGCACGCCCTGACAGCCGGCGACGGCGCCCCGGATGACCTCCCGGTCGTTGGTCCGGCCGGGCACGATGGTGATGCGGTCCGCGAAGCGCGCCAGCTTGCCGACGCTCTCCGGGCGGCACACGCCGACGACGGTGTACCCGCGGTCGAGGCAGTGCTGGACCATGTACTGACCGAGTTTCCCCGACGCCCCGATGATGCACACCTTCAGGGGGGCGGTAGCGGGGCGAGAGTCGGAGGCGGGCATGGGGGCTCCAGGGTGAGACTGAGGGAGAAGGCAGGTTCATCACCAACCGACCCTTCCATCCTACGCCGCGGTCCGGGGCGCGGGGAGCCCGGA
>JAYVAS010000131.1:0-2580 GCA_043750895.1 Pseudomonadota bacterium | reverse complement strand
GTGCGCTACGCCATCCACCCCGTCGCCGGGCGGCTTCCCGGGCACATGAACGTGCTCCTCGCCGAGGCGAACGTGCCCTACACCATCGTGCTCGAGATGGACGAGATCAACCAGGATCTCTCCGACACCGACGCGGTCTTCGTCATGGGCGCCAACGACATCGTCAACCCCGGCGCCATGGACGACCCGACCTCTCCGATCGCCGGCATGCCGGTGCTGGAGGTGTGGAAGGCAAAAACCGTCATCGTGGTGAAGCGCTCGCTCTCCGCCGGCTTCGCCGGCATCGACAACCCGCTCTTCTACCGCGACAACACGCTGATGCTGTTCGGCGACGCTCGGAAGGTCGCCGAGTCGCTGGTGTCGGCGCTCAAGGGCGGCGGGGCCCACAGCCACCGATAGACGGACGCCGCTCAGGCGCCGGGCCCGCGGAGGCTACCGGCTCTCGACGGGGACCCAGCGCACGAGCGGGAGCGTCAGGAACGCACCCAGCACCGCGCCGCCGCCTACGGTGACCGATTGCACCAGGAACGGGACCGCGTCCCCGTAGGGCACGAGCCAGAAGGCGCCGAAGACGGCCCCGAGCGCGGGCAGGGCGACGAGCGCGCCGTCGACGTCGGCGACGAATCGGAAGGCCGTTCGGGCGGGGCGGGTGGCCTTGGTCCAGGGAGTCACGATGGACGCAGGGTATGGCGCCGGCGGGACGTAGGCGGGCGTGGGCGCCACCGACGCAAGCAAGGTGGAAGAGGCGGGCATGGTCAGTCTCCCACCGGGGGATCGGACAAAGTTGCCGCGCCGGATAGGGCACCCGCATGAACGGCCCGTCGACCCTGCGCATCCTCTGGTTCGCCTACGTGAGCACCCTCCTCGTGTTCGGGGGGATCGCCTTCTTCATCCCGCGGGAGGCCGGGGACGGCGTGCCCTACTTCCTCCACGTGGTCCCGGCCGTCGGGTGCGCCGTGGCGTCGTTCGTGGTGCCCGGCACCCTGGTCCGGCAGGCGAAGGCCGGCCAGGCCCCCGCCGCCGTGGCGCAGACCGCCTTCATCCTCAAGATGGCGCTGATCGAGGCGGTCGCGCTGTTCGGCTTCGTAGACGCCTGGCTGACCGGCGACGGCATGCGCTACCTGCCGTTCGGGGCGGTCGCCTTCTTCCTGCAGGTGCTGGCCTTCCCCGCCGACACGGATTCGCCGCGATCCGAGTAGACTCGCCCCATGTGGTGGCTCCTGATCGCGTGCGCGGACGGCGACAAGGGCGGGGAAACCACCCCGACCGGGGGCGACACCGCCACCTCGCCGACCACCGACACCGTCCCCGCCACCTGCACCCCGCCCGCGGTCGGTCCCGACCCCGTGGCCCGCGTCTCCGCGGTGGACCTCAACGACGACCCCGACTTCGGCGACAACCAGATCCACCTGACCCGGTTCGTGCTCGACGAGGGCGTCGGCCGGATCTACGCGACCACCTACCGGGGCGTGGGCGTCATCGACATCGGCTCCGGGACGCCCGACCTCGTCGGGTCCTGGGAGGGCGGCGAGGAGTTCTTCGCGATCGCCCAGGTCGACGGGAACACGGTCGCGGCCACGTCGCTCGAGGGGGGGTTCGCGCTCGTCGACGTCTCCGACCCCATCGCCCCGACCGCGGTGTACACCACCGAGATCGAGCAGGTGAGCGGCCTGGCCGCCCGGGAAGGCTGGCTCTACGTGCTCCGGCGTGACGGTCGGCTCACGGCGGTCGACGTCTCCGACCCCACCCGGCCGTCGGCCCGCGGCTCGGTGACCGGGCTGGGCACCCCCAACACGCTGGTGCTCGACGGCGACCACGCCTACATCGCCGACAGCGACCTGGGGCTGGTGGTCGTCGACCTCTCCGACCCCGCCAATCCGGTCCTGGTCGGGTCCACGGCGACGGGCGGGGGCGCCCAGGACATCGCCGTGGACGGCACCACCGCCTGGCTGGCGCTGGGGTCGGCGGGGGTGGAGGCCTGGGACATCGCCGATCCCGCCCAGCCCGTGCGGGTGTCCAGCGTGTCCCTCGGGGGGCCCGCGGTGGGCATCGCCGCCGCCGGCGGGCGCGTCGCGGTGGCGGACCACGAAGCGCTGGTGGCCATCGACGGGACCGACCCGGGCGCGCCGGTCTCCGTCGGCGACGAGCCCACCGAGCAGTGGTCCTTACACCCGGTCCTGACCGGCGGCGGGGAGGTCTGGCTCGCGGAGTGGAACATCACCAGCCGGTTCACGGTCGACTGGACCGGCGCCCGCGCGCCGGAGATCGACCTCACCCCCGTGACGGTGTACTGCCCCGACGCCGCCAACACCGTCCAGATCTGGAACCGCGGCGCCGCGCCCCTCCACCTGGTCGGGGCCCTCCCCGACGACCCGCGCGTGACCGTGACCCTCGACGCCGACACCGTCGCGCCCGGCGCTTACGTCGCGGCCACCGTGTCCTTCGCCGATGACGGCGCGCCGATCGAGGCCGCGGTCTGCATCGCCTCCGACGACCCCGACGAATCCACCGTCGAGATCACGCTCGCCACCGTCTCCGCCGACACCGACGTCGCCCTCTGTCAGCCCGCCCCCGACTTCA
>JAYVAS010000130.1:0-3709 GCA_043750895.1 Pseudomonadota bacterium | reverse complement strand
CCTCCTGACCGGGTCCGGTATGGCGGC
The DNA here is from genome assembly GCA_043750895.1 of Pseudomonadota bacterium. Taxonomy (GTDB): domain Bacteria; phylum Myxococcota_A; class UBA796; order UBA796; family SXON01; genus JAYVAS01. The sequence continues at coordinate 3,682 of JAYVAS010000130.1, read as the reverse complement.
GGTGCTGCACGATCGGGGCGTGCGGTTCGTGGTCGGGAGCCGCGACTGGCGCTCCGGCGAGACGCCGCCGGGGGTGACCGAGCTCGCGGCGGTCTGGGCCCCGTTCCCCGTACCTCCGGGCGACTTCGAATCGACCGTGGTGTGGATTGTGGACCCCGCCGTCGCGGATGAGCTCCGGCAGAGCTTTGCGGCGGTTCCGTGGTCGGCGCGAGTGCGCGCCGTAGCGCCCTGAGCGGATCGATCGGTCCTGCTCACCCGGCGACGGTGTGGAAGCCGACGTCCACCGCCTGCTCCCACGGGCCGAAGCCCACCCGGGTCGTAAACGTGTAGTCGGCGTCGGGTGCCAGCGGTGCGAGCGGAAGCACGGAGAGCGTCTGGTAGGTCCACTCGCCCAGGCCGCGGATCTCGGCCTCCACCGGCCCATCCGGCCCGGTCAGCACCGGCGTGCCATAGCCGAAGGCCGTTCCATCGAGGAGGGTGGACTCGTGCCAGCCGGCGTCCATCCACGCGGGTTGAAGCACGAACTCCCGAAAGCCAGGGTCGGACATGCACACGTCCACGCCCTCGGCGCCCAGCGCCTTGTGGAGGTAGGTGTTCTCTCCCGGGAACAGCGTGCCCGCCGAGATCGGGTAGCCCACGGCATCGAGGCGCTCGTACGTCGGCACGGCAGGCCTCCTCGACGGTCGCGTATTGCGCGCAGGCCACCATCGGGGCAAAGACCACGATGAATCGGGAAGCGCGCACGAGACCTCCGAACGGCGGGCACAGAATACGCGACGTTGGGGAGATGCCGAGGAATCAGGGGCGTCGGGTCGGTTTGGGTTTCAGCGTGGCGGCGAGGTCGTGGCAGAGCCGGAAGTACGGTTCCACCACGCCCGGTTCGGCGAGGCGGGCGGCCGGCACCTCGACGTAGTCCTTCTGGACGCGACCGAAGGCCAGACACGGCACCGCGCCCAGCGCCGCCGTTACCGCACCCTGGGTGGACGGGCGAAAGCGGAGGGCCAACGTGCCCCGCTCCGTGAGGTAGCTGTACATGTTCCCGTTCAGCGAGGTGTACGCCATCTTCGCGCCGCGCAGCTTGGCGCCGGGCACCGAGGCGATCAGGCGCTGGTAGGCGGGGAGCGCGGCGGCCTGCTCGTGGTTCAGGGTGGGCATTCGCGCTTCTAACTGGGCGGCGTGCGGCGTCCTGCGGCGCCAGCTGCTCGATCGAGCACACCCGGTCCAGCTCGGCCCCGTGGACGACAACGTGTTTGTGCGGCATGGCGGGAACCTCGCCGAAGCGGTCGGTGCTCGCAAGGGGGCACCCCCATCCCCCGGAAATCACCGCGACCCCCCGCGTGGATACCCCCCAGGATTGGGAGGTCGCCCACGGACCCGGCCGCCACCTTCCCGTGTGTCACGGGAGACCGCGGTGAAACCGTTGGAGGACTCGGCTAAGCCTCGCCCACCGCGAAGGTGCCCGGCGCGCCGCGCACCAGGCTGGACAGTCGCTGGAACAGCGCCGGATCGGCGTCCACCACTCCGGCCGCGTTGTCGCGCCCGTTGCCCAGCTTCTGGCCGTCGAGGCTGTACCAGTTCCCGCTCTTCTCGACCACGCCGCGATCCGCCGCGATGTCCAGGATCTCCCCGGCTCGGTAGACGCCGCGCCCGAACAGGATGTCGAACTCGACCTGCCGCAGCGGCGGGGCGAGCTTGTTCTTCACCACCTTCACCCGCGTGCGGTTGCCCAGGACCTGCTCGTCCTTCTTGATGGCGCCGATCCGCCGGACTTCGAGCCGCACCGACGCGAAGAACTTCAGGGCGTTGCCGCCGGTGGTCACCTCGGAGGGGCCGAAGGTGACACCGATCTTCTGCCGGATCTGGTTGATGAAGATCAGCACGGTGTTGGACCGCGAGACCGCCATGGTCAGCTTCCGCATCGCCTTGCTCATCATCCGCGCATGGAGGCCCATCTGGGTGTCCGACATGCCCCCCTCGATCTCGTCGCGGGGGACCAGCGCCGCGACCGAGTCGACCACGATCAGGTCCACCGCGTTGGAGCGGGCGAGGGCCTCGGTGACGTCGAGCGCCTGCTCGCCGTCGTCGGGCTGGGAGAGGATCAGGTCCTGCAGCTTGACTCCGAGGTTGGTGGCGTAGGTGGGGTCGATCGCGTGCTCGGCGTCGATGAACGCGCAGCGGCCGCCCATGGCCTGGACCTCCGCCAGGGCGTGCAGCGCGAGCGTGGTCTTGCCGCTCGCCTCCGGCCCGTAGATCTCGATGACCCGGCCGCGGGGGTAGCCCCCGCATCCCAGGGCGAGGTCGAGGTTGATCGAGCGCGTGGAGATGGTGTCCACCGGCTCGGGGATGGCGTCGAGCTTCATGATGACGCCCTTCCCGTACTGCTTCTCGATGCTGAGCAGGACCTGCTTGAGGGCGTCGTTGCGGGCTTCAGAGTTCTGGATTTCCAACATGGCTGACTTTTTCCGTTCGTTTGGGTGTAGAGGGAAGAAGTACGAAGACGGCCCGACCACCACGCGTCGGGACGCCTCGCACGGAGAACCGAACCCGATCGCCCTCTGCGACCGAGACGGGAAGCACATCCAACGGGAGTTCGCTCACCGCGCTCCCGCACCACTCGACCACCGCCCAGCCGGCTTCGATGCGGTCGACCACCAGATCCACACAGGGCGGGCTCATGCGGCCTCCGCGACGGCCGGCTCGAAGCGGAGCAGGATTGCACGGTGCAGGTGGATCACCCCGACGCGCGGGGCATCGTCGAGGTCGGCGAGCGTCCGGGCGACCTTCAGCAGCCGGTTGGCGACCCGTGCTGAGAGGAGACCGGTGTCCATCTGCGACTGGAGCACCCGGAGCGCGCCCGGCTCGGCGTCCACCGCGTGCCGAACGTCCTCGGCGCCCAACTCGGCGTTACAGCCGACCCGCCCGCCGTACCGTGCCAACTGACGCTCGCGCGCCCGGATGACACGACCGCGCACGTCGGCGCTGCTCTCGCCCGGCGGACCCGCCAACAACTCGGACCCGGTGACCGGCTGGAGCTCCACCCGGAGGTCGATACGGTCGAAGAGCGGGCCGGAGAGACGGCTCTGGTACCGCAGCCGATCGTTGGGCAGGCAGGTACACGGCCGCGTCGGGTGCCCGAGGTGCCCGCACGGGCACGGGTTGGCCGCGGCGACGAGCATGAAAGAAGCCGGGAGCACGACCACCCCCGAGCTCCGCACCAGCACCACCCGGCGGTCCTCCAAGGGGGCGCGCAGGCACTCGCGGGTGTGTCGCGGAAACTCGGGAAGCTCGTCGAGGAACAGCACGCCCTGGTGGGCCAGGGTGGCCTCCCCCGGGCGCAGCGACGCACCGCCCACCAGCCCCGCCGGCGAGACCGAGTGGTGTGGCGCCCGGAACGGGCGGGCCGTCATGATCCCGGACTCGGGCGCGTGAAGGCCGGCGACGGAGTGAATCCGCGTGCACTCGAGGGCCTCGGAGCGGGTGAGCGGCGGGAGGACGCCGGGTAGGCGGGACGCGAGCATGGTTTTCCCGCAGCCCGGCGACCCAATCATCAGCAGGTTGTGCCCGCCCGCAGCAGCGACCTCGAGGGCCTCCCGGGCGAGCAACTGACCGCGCACATCGGCGAGGTCGGGGCCGGAGGTGGGAGCCTCGGGTCGGTTGGGCCGCGAGCGGATCCGTGGCGGGC
>JAYVAS010000129.1:0-4468 GCA_043750895.1 Pseudomonadota bacterium | reverse complement strand
GGCCTGGAGTGGGTCCAGGATCTCACCATCGTCGGGAACCCGAACCTCTCCACGGCCGAGACGGACGCCTTGTTGGACGCCATCGGCCTGGAGAACATCCACGGGGACCTGGACGTGCGGGACAACGGACGGTGAGGGGCGCCTCAGCTACTGGTGGAGATGCGCGGGGGGAGGGGAATCCAGCGTGAGACGCGCCGCTGGTAGTCCGCGTAGCTCGGGTACTTGGAGCGGGTGATGTGCTCGGTGAACCGCGTCGACCCGTCGAAGAGCAGGGTGAGCAGGATCGCCCCGATCAGGGTGGGATTGAGCCAGCCGGCGCCCGCCGCGACGCCGTACAGGTACAGAAACCACCACTGGGCCTGCTCGAAGAAGAAGTTCGGGTGGCGGGACCAGCCGAACAATCCGGTGGTGTTGAACCGTTCGGCGACGGGCTCGCCCCGGCCCCGGCGGGCGTAGAAGTTCCACTGCTGCTGGTCGGCCACGGTCTCCCCGATGAGGCTCCCTACGAAGCCGACGGTGGCGATCAGATCGAGCACCCCCAGCGGTGCGCCGGGGTGGGTGGAGGCCGCCCAGGCGGGGAGGCTGATCAGCAGCAGGAGGGCGTTCTGATACCCGGCGATGAACAGGACGTTGAACCCGTGCCACTGCGCGGGCGACATCCGCTGCCGGAGCACGTCCCAGCGGTAGTCCTCTCCCCCCTTGGCGTACCCGCCCTTGCGCGCGAAGTTGAACGTGAGCCGGGCGCCCCAGGCGGTCGTCAGCGCCGTCATGAGCACCAGGCGAGGGTCCCAGCCCGACTGCCACGCGAAGATGCCCACGTAGACCGGCGGGGTGAGCGACCAGATCCGGTCGACCCAGGAGTACTCCCGGGTGATCACGGAGAGGAGCCAGCAGGCGGCGGCGACGCCCGCGCACACCTGCACGGCGAGGAGGAGGGTGGGGTCCATACCGCCCTGCTATTCGGCTCGCGCTGGTTCTTGCCGGTGGTCGGTCAGTGTTTAGTACGGCTGCGCAAAGAGGAACCCATGTTTTTTGCCGTCGTGATCGCGTGTGCTGATGCCGCCAAGGACAAGTCTGCCGCCGAGGTGGCCCCCGCCCCCGCGGTGGCCGCGCCGCCCGCTCCGGTCGCCGCGCCCCTCCCGGCGCCGCTGGAGGGTGCCCAGGCGCTCAAGCCCTCCGGCACCATCGGGTTCACCGGCGCGAAGGTGACCAAGACCCACGACGGCACCGCCCCGGGCTGGAAGGGCGAGATCTCCGTCGTGAACGACGCGGTGGCTCGGGTGTGGTTCGAGGTCGACATGGCGACGGTGTCCACCGGCATCGCCAAGCTGGACGGCCACCTGCAGTCCCCCGACTTCTTCGACGTGGCCACCATCCCCACCAGCCGCTTCGTCTCCACCGCCATCACCGCCGGCCCGCCGGCGGACTCCAAGCTCGCCGGCGCCACCCACACCGTCGAGGGGGACCTGACGCTGCACGGTCAGACCCGTCGCCTCACGTTCCCGGCGATCGTGACGGTGAGCCCGGCGGAGGTCGTCGCCAGCACCGAGTTCTTCATCAACCGCAAGGACTTCGGCATCGTGTACCCCGGCAAGCCGGACGACCTCATCCAGGACGAGGTCACCCTCCGGGTGAACATGACCGCGGCGCGCACGCCGTAGCCGGGGTCGCCCCGGGTCCCCCCGCTCCATCGCCCCTCCGATCCTGCACGGGGCCTGCACCGGATGGTCACCGGCGGCGGTGACACTCTTCGGATGCGTCACCTCCGTGGTCTCGGTCTGCTCCCCCTCGTCGCCGCGCCCTTTGTCGCCTGGGGGTTCTGGTGGGAGCCGGCGTCCCTGCGCGTGACCGACGTGCCGATCGCCGTCGCCGGTTGGTCGGGGGACCCACTTCGGGTCGCGCTGCTGAGTGATCTCCACGTCGGCGCCAGCTGGATGGACGTCGCGCGCCTCCGTGACATCGTCGACGCCACCAACGCCGCGCAGCCGGATCTCGTCCTCCTGCTCGGCGACTTCTGCATCAACGGCGTCCTCTGGGGGGAGCCGATCCCGCTCGAGGTCTGGACCCCGGAGCTGTCCCGGCTCGACGCCCCCCTGGGCACGTTCGCGGTGCTGGGCAACCACGACTGGTGGAACGACGGGGACGCGGTGGCGGCAGCGCTCGAGGCGGCGGGCGTACCGGTGCTGGAGAACGAGGCGCGCGCGCTCGATGGCTTCTGGCTCGTGGGCATCGGGGACCAGACCACCGGCCACGACGACGTGGACCGGGCGCTCGTGGACGTGCCCGCGGGGGCGCTCGTGCTCGGGATGACCCACACGCCCGACGTCTTCGACACCATGGACGACCGGGTGCCCCTGCTCGTCGCCGGGCACAGCCACGGCGGCCAGGTGGACCTGCCCCTGATCGGGACCCCCGTCGTCCCCAGCGCCTACGTCCGCGGCCACTACGCGGCGTCGGGGCGCGATCTCTTCGTCACCAGCGGGGTGGGGACCAGCATCCTACCGGTGCGTTTCGGGGTGCCGCCCGAGGTGGTGATCCTCGGGATCGAGCCGCGGCGACTGGCGGCCAGCGTCGGGCGCTGACGCGGGGGGCCCGGCCGCCCGGTAGACCGCATTGCCGACCGCCGACACCGTGGTCGTGAGGAAGACGCCCCAGCTCAGGTCGACCGGGACGAGCGCGGCGGGGAACCCTGCGATGACCGCCCAGTTGGTGAGGTCCCAGGTGCCGTAGGCGACGAGGCCCAGGCCCGCACCGCGCCGCGCCGCCTGCTTCCACGAGGTGGAGGGGACCACCGCGTGGACCATGACCGCGCCGAGGTAGAGGAGGTAGAACAGCACCGCCGCGGGCACGACCACCTCGGTCGCCCTGAGCGGACCGAGGGTACGCGCGTAGAAGTCGGCGGCGACGTACCCGAGGAAGGTGAGGTCGAGGGCGACCAGCGTGAGCGCGCACGCGGCGACGGCGAGCGTGAGGCGGGCGATGGACGGGCGCATCAGGGCACCTCCCGGCGACGGGTCAAGCGAGTCAAAGGAGGAGCGACGGCCCCGCGCAACGGAAACCGATGGTCCCGATGAAGTTGGGGACGTGTTGAAAGCTCGACTTGGTCAGGTCGAAGTCGCCGCCTGCGTACCAGGCCCCCCCGCGCTTGTCGGGGAAGTTCGTGCCGTCCAGCGAGCGCTCCAGTCGGACGCGGAAGCGTCCCGGGGCCCCGTCGATCGCGGACAAATCCACCGGGGCCTGTCGATCGGGGAGCGAACGCGCGGCGTCGTTGATCAGGTAGCCAGGGGCGCGGCGGGCCGAGGGCTGGTCGGCGACGAAGATCAGCTCCATGCCGGGCCCGGCCTCGAGGTGGCCGGTCAGGTTGGGCACGGTGAGGCTGTAGGCGCGCAGGTGGGCCGCGTTGGTGACCCGCAGCACGTCGCCATCCAGCACCACGCCGGTGGCCGCCGCCAGCCAACGCTTGGAGTCCATCGGGATCCCGGAGTCGACCCACTCCCACAGGTTGCCGATCAGGTCGTAGGCGCCGGTCGGCCCGACGCAGCCTGGGTACGACCCGGTCAGCGCGGTCGCGGTGGTGGTCAGCGGCCCCTGGCGAGGCGCCAACGCGCAGCGCGGCGGTCCGAGCTCGTCGCCCCAGGGATAGCGGGGGCCCCCCGGTCCGGCGATGCCGTCTCCCGCGTCCTGCCACTCCTCGGCGGTCGCGAGGTGCTTGTTGCCGACGACGGCGCCCGTGCGCGGGTGCACCACGGGGGTCGCGGCGCAGATGGCGACGGCCTGGCTGTAGGAGATGCCGATCGCCGGGACCACCCCGGGAGCGCTCCGCGCGACCGCGCCCGAGCGGCTGCCGGGGTCGTCGCGCGACCCGGGCGTGCCGGCCACGGTGACCTCATAGGCGTCGATGCACCGGGGCGGAGCGCCGGCGACGACGGGGACGGGCACCATTCCTTCGGCACACTCGTCGGCGGGCCGGCACGCGGCGAGGAGCAGGGTGAGCACGGTCATGCGCCCATGGCGCGCGCATGCCAGACCAGGTGGTCTTCGATGAAGCTGCTGACGAAGAAGTAGCTGTGGTCGTAGCCGGCGTGGCGCCGGACGGTCAACGGGTGCCCGCTCGCGGCGGCGACCGCCTCGAGGTGCGGCAGGCCGAGCTGGGCGACGAGGAAGGGGTCGGACTCCCCCTGGTCGATCAGCACGGGGAGCCGCTCCGGGGCGTCCGGCATCAGGGAGCAGGTATCGTAGCGGGCCCAGGAGGCCCGGTCCGGACCGAGGTACCGACCGAAGGCCTTCTCGCCCCAGGGCACGCGCGACGGGGCGCAGATGGGTGCGAAGGCCGAGACCGAGCGGTACCGCCCCGGGTTGCGCAGCGCGAGCGTCATCGCGCCGTGGCCGCCCATCGAGTGCCCCGAGATGCTCTGGCGGCCGAGATCCACCGGGAGGCCTTGCAGCGCGGCGGGGAGCTCGTCGCGGA
>JAYVAS010000128.1:0-4414 GCA_043750895.1 Pseudomonadota bacterium | reverse complement strand
AACCGCTGCGGGCGCCCGTCGCCGGTGCCCGTCCAGTCGAGGTACCAGGCGGTTTCCCGGTCGGCGACCATCAGCCAGGCCGGGTTGGTCGCGCCGGGCCCGGTCTCGGCGACCAGCGCGGCCACGGCGGAGGCGGCGTCCCGGTGGGCCGCGAGGCGGAGCGGGAGGGTGCCCCGGGAGAGGCGCGCCGGATCGCGCGCCGGGCTGGGCAGGTTGGTGAGGGCGGCGACGACCCCGTGCCCGTTGACCGCCAACCAGGTTCCGCCGGCGAGGTGGTCGCGCCCGCCGAGGATCCGCGGGCCCGCCTCCTGGAGCACGGTCATCGCGGTGGCGGGGCGGTCGAGGCGTTCGTCGCGGTTGGCGGCCACCACGAGCGGCAGGTCGGGGCGAATCCGATGGAGGACCACGACGAGGCACATCTCCCCTCCTACCCCGAGCGTCCCCGTCCATGGTACCGTTCGGCATGCCTCGCGTGGTCGTCCACAACGCCGTCCTACAGTGTTCGTGCGGGAGTTCGGTGTCGCCGCTCCAGGCGCTCCGCAACCAGACCCTCAACCTGGGAAGTGGCTACAAGCCCGTCGCCAGCACGCTCGATCACCTCCCCAACGCCAACATCCTCCCCTTCGGGAGCTGCTCGGCGAAGTCCTACGCGTCGTGCAGCCCGGCCACCAACGCGCCCTGGGCCCCGTTGGGCTACAACTCGGTCGCGATCACCGGGGACCCCACCCTCACCGAGGTCGACACCCTCAAGTGCGACACTGGTGGGGTCATCATCGTGGTCGATCCCGGGCAGTCGATCCTGAGCATCTCGGGCAGCAAGGGCTGACGCTCACCCGCGCCGCGCGGCCGAAGCGCCGGCGCTGAGGCTACGCGCGTCGGCGCCGGACCAGCAGGGCCCCCAACCCGAGGGCGAGCAGCGGTACCGCGCCGCCGTTGCCCGTGGCGCAGCCGCAACCGTCCTTGGAGATGTTCAGCGGCCCGGTGTCGGCGTCCGTATCGGCGTCGGTATCGGCGTCGGCATCGGTGTCGGCGTCGGTGTCGGTGTCGGAGTCCGTGTCCGTGTCGGAGTCGCTGTCGGTGTCGGCGTCCGTGTCGGTGTCGGCGTCCGTGTCGCCGCCGATCAGCGTCACCTCGTAACGGTAGATCTGGTTCTGCTTGGTGTAGAACACCTGCAGCGTGGTGTCGCGGAGCGCGAAGCCCGGCTGCAACCCGCCCACCGGCGCGGTGTTGCTGGAGAGCTGGAGCTGGTCGACCAGGTTCCAGTCCAGGTCGAAGGCCGAGACCCAGAGGTCACCGTTCAGGGTGTCCCACGTGTAGCGGGTGTCCTGGGCGAGGAAGGCGACCAGGTAGTAGTCGCCCCACCGCATCAAACCCTGCGGCCAGGTGGGCTCCCAAGGCTCGGCGACCAGCGGCACCTCGACCATGTTGACGTAGTTCAGGTCCGCGTCGTAGCTGTTGACCTGCAGGCCGCGGGGGTCGTTCTTGGAGGGCGCGTTGACCACGTACAGGAGGCCGTCGTCCTCCATGTAGGCGGAGCCGACCGCGCCCGGGGAGTAGGTCAACGGGGTGATCGACGCGACGCTGAGGTCGTCGTTGAGGCGGATGAACTCGTGGCCATCGCCGCCTTCGAACATCCGGCCCGTGCCCTTGAAGCTGCTGCCGCACACGACGGGCATGTCGTTGTACCAGTGGGCGCTGTCGCCCTCGGCGATGGTGCCGCTGGAGATCGTGGTCCAGGCGCTGTCGTAGAGCCAGGCGTACTGGCTGTCGTTGTTGTCGGGAACATTCGCGGACGCGATGTGGAGGTACGTGTCGTCCGGGCAGCGCGTGATCGCCTGGTCCTTCAGGTCCGACCGCCCGGTCAGGTCGATCTCGGCCGCGTTGTCGAGCACGAAGGCTTCGGTGGCGGGGCGGACGTGGAACTCGCCGGCGGCCGCGTTCAGCATCCACCAGCCGGTGTCGGAGTCGAAGGCCCGGGGCCAGACCCCGCCGACGTCGACCAGGGTTTCGGGACCGGCAGCGATGAACACCGGTCCGGCGGCGACAGCGAAAGCGACGAACAGCATCATCCCGGCAGTGTACCAGGGGGCGCCGCTGGCGCGCTTCGCCGGCCCGCCAACATTCCGCACGCCGAGTCCTGATCCTTGCCGACCGAGTAGCGGCGCACCACCGGCACCTTCAGCACCTGGAGGCGATCGAGGAAGGCGCGGAGCTCGGCGGGCGTCGCGCGGACGAACCCGTCGGGGCGGTTGTCGTTCACGTCGATCAGGTTGACCCGCAGCGGGATCTCGCCGAGCATCTTCCGCAGCCCCTCCACCTCATCGTCCCCGGTGTTCTGGCCCCCGATCACCACCCACGCCACGGTGGTGCGGTCGTGGGCGACCTCGGAGTACTCCCGGATCGCCGCCACCAGCTCGGAGAGGTCGGTGCGGCCGGCCACGGGGAGGAGCGCCGCCCGGCGTTCGGGGACCGTGGAGGTCAGGGAGACGATGAGCTTGTACGGCTGCCGTTCACGGGTGAACCGCCGGATCTGGGGTACCAGGCCCACCGTGGAGATGGTGATGTTCTCCTTGGCGACGCGGCCCCCGGCGGGGTCCGAGAGGACCCGCGCGGTCTGGATGACGGCGTCGTAGGTGTGGAAGGGCTCGCCCTGCCCCATGAACACCGCTCCGCTCACCCGCCCGGGGGTTTCGTCCCGCACGGTCAGGAACGCGGCCACGATCTCCCACGGGGCGAGGTTGCGGGTCAGCCCCAGCCGGCCGGTGGCGCAGAACACGCACTGCATCGCGCAGCCGACCTGCGAGGACAGGCACACCGTGTAGTGGTCCGGCTTGTGGAGGCCGATGCGCACGGCCTCCGAGAGCGCGCCGTCGGGGGAGCGGAAGAGGTAGCGGACGCTCTTGCCCTCGACGTCCGGGACCCGTTCGAGCACCTCGAGGCGGTCCCAGGTGGTGTGGCGGTGCAGCGCTTCCAGCAGCGTGCGGCGCGGCGCGCGTCGGGGTGTCGGGTCGGTCGCCCCCTCGGAGATCACCCGGGAGAGCACCTGCCGCGCCTCGGTCAACGAACAGCGCTCACCGCGCGCCTCGAGGTGGGCGACGAGGTCGGCGGGGAGGAGGCCGAGGAGGTTGAGGGGGGGCGGAGACATCGGAGGGGCGGACTAACGCGGGACGCCCATGACGATGTCCCCGACCAGGTCCCCGACGATGCCGATGCCGTCGCGCGTGCCGGCTTCGCCCTGCCGCCCCTACCCCCGCCTGCGCCGCGCCGCGATCACCACCGCTCCGACCAGCCAGGCCGCGGCGAACCCGCCCACGCCGCCAGAGGCGCACCCGCAGTCGGCCTTGGGGGTTCCGGTGTCGTCCGCGTCGGGGGCGGCGGTGTCGGGCGTCCCGGCCGTGTCGCCGGTGTCGGTGACCGCGGTGTCCTCGCTGCAGTCCACGGCGACCGAGGCGTCGGTGTCGTCGCAGTCCGCGTCCACGGTGACGCCGTCGCCGTCCTGATCGGCGTCGTTGAGGTCGCAGTCCTGGTCGACGCCGTCGTACCAGATCTCGGCCGCGCCGGGGTTGATCGCGCCATCGGCGTCGTCGCAGTCCACGTCCACGGCGTAGCCGTCGCCGTCCACGTCGTACTCGTCGCTGGCGTCGCAGTCGCTGACCACCCCGTCGTAGGGGGCGTCCGCGGCGCCGGGGTAGGTGCTGGCGTCGGTGTCGTCGCAGTCGTCCCCCCCGCCGGAGGTCGCGTCGTAGCCGTCGGCGTCGGCGTCGTAGTCCGAGCCCCCGTCGCAGGCCTGATCCGCCCCGTCGTACCAGACCTCCGCGTTGCCGGGGGCGGCGTCGCCGTCAGCGTCGTCGCAGTCCAGATCGTTGGTGGAGGTGAGCGCGGGCTGGTCGCAGGCGAGCACGGTGTCGGTCGAGCCGTAGCCGTCGCCGTCGGAGTCCACGTACCAGGAGGCCGCGTCGAGCGCGGTCGCCTCGTCCACCGCGCCGTCGCAGTTGTTGTCGATGCGGTCGCAGTACTCGTCCACACCGGGGTTCACGGAGCTGTCGGCGTCGTCGCACTCGACGCAGGCCGCGTAGCCGTCGCCGTCCGCGTCGGCGTAGCCGGTCGAGCCGTCGCAGTTGTAGTCGGTCGCGTCGGTGCAGGACTCGGCCGCCCCGGGGTTGAACGCGGCGTCGCTGTCGTCGCAGTCGCCCGCCACCGCGACCGCCCCCTCGGGCGCCTCGCAGGACGCACCGGCGGCGGCGTCGCCGTAGCCGTCCCCGTCGGTGTCGGTGTACCAGTCGGTCAGCGAGCCCGCGCTGTCGTCGTCGTCGTCGGCGCTGCCGTCGCAGTCCTCGTCGACGTCGGCGGGGTCGCAGACCTCGACCCCGTCCGGGCTCACGGCTCCGTTCCCGTCGTCGCAGTCCTCGGCGTT
>JAYVAS010000127.1:0-2850 GCA_043750895.1 Pseudomonadota bacterium | reverse complement strand
GCCCGGCGTCGCCACCGGCGAAGAACCGCAGGATGGCGTCCTGCACCGACGGGAGCACGGTGGACTGGTAGGGGTTCTCGAGCAGGTCCGCGAGCCCTTCGGCCGGGCCCAGCACCACCGCCGTGCCCGCCGCCCCGAAGGCCGCGAGCAGCGCCGGCGGTGGATCGGCGCCGTCGCGCGGGATCAGGAGCACCCGGGTGAGCCCGGCGGTGGCGACCAGCGGCGCCGCGGCGAGCGCCTCGAGGGCGGCCACCGTCTCCGCACGGTACAGGAAGCCACCGGCCTCCACGGCGCCCTCCGGAACGGGCGCCACTGCCTCCGGCGTGGTCCCGAAGTAGCGCTCTGCCATCTTGTGGAACGCCCGCTCCTCCCTGAGGAAGGCCTTTCCGGTGAGGGGCGGCGCCCACAGGACCAGATCGTCGAAGCCGGCGCTGGTCAAGGCGAACAGGGCCCCGGCGCGGAGTCCGATGCCGGCGACCTGGGACGCGCCCCGGGCCCGGAGCGAGGCGACCACCTCGCCCACGACCGCGATCATCTGGGGCACCAGGTCGGGCGACGCGTCGTCCCCGACACTGTCACCGAGGCCGGGCCAGTCGACCCGGACCACCACGTGGCCCTCCTGCGCGAGCGTGTCCGCGAGCACCCGCAGGGGGCGGTACGCACAGGTGTCCTCGTAGCCGAGCGAGGGGAGGATGACGATGGCAGGCCCACGCCGCGGGATGCCGGCCGGGTGATGCTCCACCAGGAAGGCGCCGCGGAGGTACGAACGGTGGCGGACGACGGAGGGGCGCACGGTCCGAGGGGCTAACGCGGGCGCCGCCCGGACCGGGCGACCAGGAGGCCGACGACCACGAGCTGCCAACCCGCCAGGCCCCTCGGCGTGTGCGCGCAGCCCCCCGGGCCTTCCACCAGCTCTCCGGGGAGCGTCCGTCCCGCGGGCACGGGATCGCGGTCACCCCCGTCGGCGCCGCCGCTGTCGCCGGCGCCGGTGTCCGTGTCGGGAGGATCGGTGTCCTCCGGTGGGGTGCCGTCGGCCACGAAGTCCGCGGTCAGGATGTAGGGCCCCGGGTACTCCTGCCCCCCGACGTAGCTGTCGAGCGAGAGCCACACGTCTCCCGGGGGCACGTACACCGAGACCTCGGTGTCGTCGCGACCCAGGCAACTGTCCCCGTCGGGGGCGGTGAGCACGTGGATGTCGATGTCCACCTCGCTGTCGTCGCTGACCCGGGCGGTGAGCTGCCCGCCGGTGTCGGTGTGAAAGCGGTACAACATCTCCGGACCCGACTCGTCCGCGGCGGAGCAGTTGTAGACGTCGATGTCGTCGGACGCCGCGCCCGCCGTCCAGCGGTAGTCGGTGTACGGAAACGCGCCGATTTGGATCGGGGCGTCGGCGGTGCCGGTGGACCCTCCGTCCTGGATGTGGTCCTCCCGGATCGGCTGGTAGCCGTCCACATAGGACCACCCGCCGTCGCTGTTGAGGTGCACCTTGTCGGCGCCGCCGGAGGCCTCGTAGAACACCGGCCACCCCCCTTCGGAGAGGTGGGTGTACATGACGACGTGGGACCCGCTGTCGTTCACCGCGTCGGCGCGTTCGATGTCATCCCAGTCGATGTCGGTGGTGGTGTCGTAGAACGTGGACGTGCTGTAGTGGCCGACCTCCCAGACCATGGAGAGGAAGCCGGAGCAGTCGACCCCCACCGTACACTCGAGGATCCCGTGCCACGAATGGGAGCCCGCGCCGTCGCCGGCGGCGATGCCTGCGTCGAACTCCACGAGAGTCATGTAGCCGCCCCAGTCGTAGGGGAGGCCCATGTAGGTGCCGGCGGCGTAGTTGGACGCGTAGTCCGACGAGCAGGAGGCGGTGTAGTTGGCCGAGGTGGCCGTCCAGGTGTGGAGCGCGTAGGCGGCCGCGTTGTTCAACGCGTCCTCCCGCGTGGTGGCCGCCGCGAGGGCGATGAGGGTGATCATCGGGACACCCGCACGAGGTGGAGCCCGTCTGCCCGGGGATCCAGCCAGGCGACGTCCGCTCCGGAGGCCGCGACCCCCGCGTAGGGCCGGTAGAGGCCATCCACCGGAAGATCATAGGCGCCGTCGTCGCAGCGAAGCTCCCGCGCCGACACCGCCCCCCGGACGCCGTACTCGACCAGGGTGCAGGCCCCGACCGGCCGGGCCGCGAGCGCGCCCGACACCACCACCTCCCCATCGCGCGTGACCACCCCCCGCTCGGAGCGGCGTACCACCGGTCCGGGGGCGAACCCCCGCGCCAGGGCGGGCTCGAGCCCCCCGACGGTGGGCGCGCGCGCGACCGGATGGTCGTTGCCGAACACATCCCGCGCGTACACGTCCTCGCCTTCGGAGAGCAACCGCGCCCCGCCGGGCACGAGCGGCGGGACGGAGACCTTCCCCACCTCCACCCCGTCGGCGTAGCGCAACACCACCCCGTGGCTCTGCACCAGCAGGTCGCCGTCCGCGGCGAAGGCCACGCCGTCGACTGCGCCGATCAGGAGCACCCCGAAGCTGCCCAGCAGCCGGCGACCGCCTGCATCGACCACCGCCCAGGCCCCGTCCGGGCCGATCGCGAGCATGTCCGGGCCGTACGCCGCCGACTCGGGGCCAGCGGGCCGGAACCGGACATCCGTCCACGACAGGACGAGCTCCACCGGGACCCCGGGACGCCCGGTGGGCAGCGGCGGAAACGAGACCCCAGGTTCGGCCGCGAGACAGAGCGAGAGGAGCGGGAGCATGACGCCTCGATCAGGTGGAGGCTAACCGGGATCCGGTGCTCCGCACCCGGTTCCACTGCCGTGCCGACTCGACCATCACGATCACCACGCACACCATCATCACCAC
>JAYVAS010000126.1:0-7960 GCA_043750895.1 Pseudomonadota bacterium | reverse complement strand
GGAATGGCCACGTCGATCGAGCCCTCGATCACCCGTTCGCAGGTGTCGCCCCCGTCGACGATGCGGGAGACGCCCGAGCATTTGAGCCGGTCGGACATGACGTCGGCGGTGACCCGCCATCGCGTGGTGTAGTTGATGTTGTCGGAATCGACCTCCTGCACGTAGGAGAAGCGGGTCTGGCCGAGCGCCTTCTGCGCGAGCAGGGGGAGCTCCCGCCGGGGCGAGATGCGCGTTCGGGTGAACGCACGTTGGCCATCGATCCGCTCTTCGAGGACCGTGAAGTCGACCTCTGCCTCCGCCCGCAGCTCCCGCTCGAACGCAGGATCCCAGGCGGTCTCCCAATAGACCTTCGGAGAGCAGGGGAATGTATGGGAGATTCGAATCTCCATGGGCCGGAAGGGTAGACGCCCGCAGGGTCGGTCGCAAGCGACCACGTGTAAAGCTTGTGCTACGAGCCTCGGGTGGCGCGGGATAGCGGGGGGACTCTCCGAGCTGGTCGTGCTCCTCCTCCTGTCGTTGGCCTCCGCCGAGCTTCCCCTTCCGATCTACCCGGAGTGCGGGGAGCCCGACCGACCCGATCTCTGCCCGCCGGATCTGCGCGAGTACTGGCCGATGATCAGCTACATCCCCGCGGGCTCGCGGGAGTCGGTGCGGCCGGCCGAGCTGACGATGGGCTCCGGCCAGGGCGAGGACCGCGCGTGGCGGATCACCACCGGGCGCTGGGACGTCATGCTCGCGGTGGTGGATTCGGGCATCGACTGGGGGGCGCGGGAGTACCAGCGGAAGATCGCGCTCAACACCGACGAGCTGCCGCTCCCCCAGGACAGCGATGGGGTGGAAGCCGCCAGCTACGACACCGACGGGAACGGGCTGGTGAACATCGACGACTACGCCCAGGATCCGCGGGTGGACATCACCGCCGGGCGCGACGTCGGGGATGGTCAGCTCGACGCCTCCGACCTGATCTACACCTTCTCCGACGGGGTGGACGGCGATCTGAACGGCTTCACCGACGACATCGCCGGCTGGGACTTCTTCGCTGACGACAACGACCCCTACACCGAGAACGAGTCCGACAACGGCACCCACGGTTCGGGGGTGATCGAGGAGATGGCCGCCGAGGGCAACGACGGCGACGGCGACATCGGCGCCTGCCCGACGTGTTCGGTGCTGCCGTTGCGGCACGGGGACAGCTTCGTCACCGACGGGCACCGGGTGGCGTTGGCGATCGTCTACGCCGTGGACCGCGGGGCGGCGGTGGTGAACATGTCCGTGGGCGCGCTCACCCGCCCCGACTTCACGACCGATGCGATCGCGTGGGCGCGGGCGCACGAGGTGAACCTGGTCGGCGTCACCGGCGACGAGAACAGCTACCACCACAACCAGCCCGCCGCGCAGGACGGGATCCTCTACGTCCACAGCATCAAGGCCAGCAACGACGACGAGAACAACAACGTCTACAGCTACTTCAACTTCCTGAACTGCAACAACTTCGGGCCCCGGGTCGACTTCGTCGCCGACACCCCGGCCTGCGCCACCGGCTCGGCCGCGATCACCTCGGGGGTGCTCGGCCTGATGAAGTCGGCGGCGCTGGACCTCGGCGTCGACCTCACCGCCGACGAGGCGGTGGCCATCCTCCGCAACACCGTCGACGACGTGAACCTGTCCGCCGACGAGCTGGCGATCGCCCGCACCTACCCCTCCGGGCCGGGTTGGGATCCTTTCTACGGCTACGGCCGGATCAGCGCGTGGCGGGCGGTGCAGGCCGTCGTCGACGGGGACATCCCGCCCACCGCCGAGATCAGCAGCCCCGCGTGGTTCGACAACGTGGACCCGGTCGCCGGCACGCTCGACCTGCGCGGCTTCGTCCGGGCCCCGCGCGCCGGCTCCGTGAACTGGACGGTCGAGGTCGCGACCGGCTTCGACGCCGCCGACTGGCGCACCGTGGCCTCGGGCACCGGCGAGGTGGAGGGCTCCTTCGGGACGCTCGATCTCTCGGCCTTCCCGTCGGTCGAGATCCCCGAACCGCCCGAGGACGAGGGCATCCTCGCCCGGTTGGATCGGGTGATGGCCCCCGCCGTGACGCTGCGGATCACCGCCACCGACGGGGACGGGCGGCGCACCGAGGCCCGCAAGACCTTCTTCGTGCACGCGGACCCCGACCGCCTGTCCGGGTTTCCGGTGCAGATGGCCTCCTCCGGCGAGTCCTCGCCCATCCTCGCCGACCTCGACGGGGACGGCGTGTTCGAGATCCTCATCGCCGATTCGGGCGGGCAGGTGCACGCGCTCGACGGCAGCGGAGCCGAGCTCCCGGGCTGGCCGGTGGAGACGCCGTCCAGCGTGCAGCTCCACAGCGACCAGCCGGCCACCGTCGCCGGTGCGGTGCCCACGGTGCGCGACGGCATCATCGCCTCGGTCGCGGTGGGGGACGCCGATGGGGACGGCGAGCCCGAGGTCTACGCGGCGTCGGGCACCGGTCGGGTCTACGCCTGGAACGCCGACGGCACCGAGGTGGACGGCTTCCCGGTGGTGATCGAGGGGCGCGAGCCCGAGGCCTTCGGCCCCAACGACAGCTGGGACAACGGCTTCGCCGGCGCGCCGACCCTCTACGATCTGGACGGCGACGGCCGGCTGGAGGTGCTCGCCGCGGCGATGGACCAGCGCCTCTACGTGTGGGACGCCGACGGCCTGCCCTGGGGGCCCTACCCGGTGGAGGTCTGCTTCGAAGGCTGTGATTCCGGGTTCCGCATCATCAACTCCCCCACCGTGGGCGACGTGGACGGCGACGGCGCGGTCGAGATCGGCCTGGGCACCAACGAGGCGGTCCACGGCGGCTCCGACTCGGTCAGCTACCTCTTCGACGCGCTCACCGGCACCCTCGAGCCGGGCTGGCCGCTCACCGAGGGTGGGCTCGTGAACCAGGCGGGTCTGCTCCCCATCGTGGGGGAGGGGCACCCCGGGTCCCTGGCCTTCGCCGATCTGGACGGCGACGGCACGCTGGAGATCGCCTCGCCGGTGATGCTCGGGCAGAGCTCCCTCTACCGGGCCGATGCCAGCGAGTACCTGCACCTCGCCTACGTCGCCACCAACTACGGCGAGAACAACAACGTCACCGAGCCCAGCTTCGCCACCATGTCCAACCAGCCCGCCTTCGGCGACATGACCGGGGACGGCGTGCCCGAGTTCGTCACCGGCGGCAGCGGCACCTACTACCTGATCTCGCTCGCGCTGTGGAACCTCCAGGACTACCAGCACGTGCTCGCGGCGTGGGATGGGGTCAGCGGGGACATGCTGAGCGGCTTCCCCCGCCAGTTGGAGGACCTCCAGTTCCTCTCGGCCCCGGCGATCGCCGATCTCACCGGCGACGGCCGCGCCGAGGCCATCCTCGGGAGCGGCGGCTACCTGGTCTACGCCTGGGACGCCGACGGCACCGTGGCGCCGGGCTGGCCCAAGTTCACCGGCAACTGGATCCTCGGGAGCCCGGCCGTCGGGGACATCGACGGGGACGGGTACCTGGACGTGGTGGTGTCCACCCGCGAGGGCCTCGTGTACGCGTGGAAGACCGCGGGCGCCGCCGACCAGGCCGTGCAGTGGGCCTCCATCCACCACGACGCCCAGAACACCGGCAACTACGAGACCCCGCTCCCAGCCCAGGCGGGGCCGCCGGTGGTGGAGGTGCCCCCCGAGGGGTGCTGCGGCGGTGGCAAGGCTCAGCTCTGGTTCCTTGCCCCCGCGGTGGGCATGTTGATGCGCAGGAGGCGCAAGTGAACACCTTCGATCAGCTCAAGGCGCGGGGCTTCGTCAGCCAGCACACCGACGAGGACGGCCTGCGGAGGGCCTTCGACGCCGGCCCGGTCACCTTCTACATCGGCTTCGATCCCAGCGCGGCGAGCCTCCACGTCGGGCACCTCGTGCAGGTCATGACCATGACCTGGCTCGAGAAGCTCGGTCACCGTCCGATCGGCGTGGTGGGCGGCGGCACGATGATGGTGGGGGACCCGACCGGGCGTGACGCCATGCGGGATCTGCTCACCACCGAGGTGATCGACACCAACAAGCGGGCGCTCAAGGAGCAGCTCTCCCGCTTCGTGAACGCGCCCCTCTACGACAACGCCGAGTGGCTGCTGCCGCTCAACTACGTGAGCTTCCTGCGGGACATCGGCAGCCGGTTCAGCGTGAACCGGATGTTGTCCACCGAGGGGGTGAAGCAGCGCCTGGAGCGGAACCAGGGGCTCTCCTTCATCGAGTTCAACTACCCGTTGATGCAGGCCTACGACTACCTCGAGCTCTATCGTCGCCACGGCTGCACCCTGCAGGTGGGCGGGGGGGACCAGTGGTTCAACATCATCAGCGGGGTGGACCTGATCCGGCGCGTCGAGGGCGCCGAGGTGCAGGCCCTGACGACCCCGCTGCTGACCACCGCCAGCGGCGCGAAGATGGGGAAGACGGCGGGCGGCGCGGTGTGGGTCGACGGCGCGATGACGTCCCCCTACGACTTCTACCAGTACTGGTACAACGGCGACGATCGCGACGTGGCGCGGTTCCTGCTGCTCTTCACCACCCTTCCCGATGAGGAGGTGGCCGAGGTCGCCGCCTGGTCCTTCCCGGACGCCAAGCGCCGACTCGCCTGGGAGGTCACGGCGCGGGTCCACGGGACGGCCGCTGCGGACGGGGCCGCCGACGCCGCGAAGATGGCCTTCGCCGGCGGGGTCTCGGAGCACATGCCGACCTGGCACACCCCGTTCCCGGTGCTGGTGGTCGACGCCCTGGTCGGCGCCGGGCTCGCCAAGTCCAAGGGGGAGGCGCGCCGGCTCATCGATGGGGGCGGCGTCTCCATCGGCGAAGCCAAGGTGGCGGGCTGGACGGTCAGCATCGACGGTCCGTGTGTGTTGTGGGCGGGCAAGAAGCGCGCGGTGCGCGTGGCCGCCGAGCCGGGCTGAGCCGTGACGCCCAAGCGCGTAGACGCGCTGTTCTCGTGGTTCGAGCACCTGCACGGGCCTGACTGGGGCGACGTGCTGGACGCCGGGACCGGGGTCCACTCGCTGGGCTGGCTCGCGAGCCTGCAGCCGCGCTCGCTGACGGCGGTGACGGTCGAGGCGTGGCGGGTCCCCGAGCTGCCGACGGTGGCGCCCAAGGCGCGCATCGTCGAGGGGCAGTGGACCGATCCGGCGCTGCTCGCCGGCGAGGACTTCGACGTGGTGCTGCTGGACTACGTGATCGGCGCCGTGGACGGCCACGCGCCCTACTTCCAGTACGAGCTCCTGCGGCGCATCCGGCCCCACGTACGCAAACGGGTGTACCTCGTGGGCCTGGAGCCGGCCCCGCGGGACGGCAGCGACCTGGACGAGGTGTGCCGCGTGCGCGACGCCTGCATCCTGCTCGCCGGGCACCGCTGTTACCGGGAGTACCCGCGCCGCATGGTGTCCGGGTGGCTCGAGCAGGCGGGGTACGCGGTGATCGACGCCACCTCGATGCCCAACCGGCTCGGGGCGCGGTTCATCAACGGTCAGCTCGACGTGGCGACGCGCAAGCTCTACTACTTCAAGGACCTCGCCCTCCGCGAGACCATGCGCGCCCACATCGAGGCGCTCCGGGTGCGGGCGCTCGCCGGCGGGGACCGGGTGTGGGGTGAAGACTGGGTGATCGCGGCGGAGCGGGGGTAGGCCGCGGTTGGGGGGCCGCCTATCCCCGGCCCGTCAGGCGCTCGCGCGCGTCCAGCTCGACCGCGTCGTAGATCGTATCGACCGGGATCTGGATGCCGAGCGACCCCAGGCTCATCGTCTCGCCGGGGCCGAAGCCGCGTAAGGTCCAGCTGTCGTCCGGATTCCGGGTGAAAACGTCCACGGCGATTGCGGTCGTGCTCACCAGCACGTACTGTCGCAGCGACGGGATGTTCTGGTAGTACCTGAACTTCTCGCCGCGGTCGTAGCCTTCGGTGGACGGCGACAGCACCTCGACGAGGACGGTCGGGTTGGTGAGCGCGTGGCGATCGAGCGCGTCGGGGATCCTGGGACCGCAGAAAACCGCCACGTCGGGGTAGCTTACGAAGTCGATCCCCGGGACGCGGATCTTCTGGTCGCTGTTGCACGGCCGACACGGACCGCCGCGCAGCGCGGCGGCGAGGGCGGCGTAAACGTTTCCACCGAGGTCGGCGTGGGCGATGGAGCCGCCCGCCATCGCGACCGCGGCGCCGTCTTGGTACTCGTGTTTGATCCCGGTGCTGTGCTCGAGCGCGAGGTACTCGGCGTAGCTGAGGCGGCGTAGCGCGGGTGCGGCCATGGGGAAAGTGTAGCGCGGCCGCCGTCAGCTCGCCGTCAGCTCGCCGTGAGCTGCTCCGAGAGGGCCCACAGCCCGGCGGCGAGCCCGGCATCCTGGGCCTTCGCGGAGGGCCGGCCCGCCCTCCGGTCCTTCACGTACTGACCGTTGATCGTGGCCGCTTCCGGGCTGGTGGCGAGCCACACCATGGTCTCGGCGCCCTTCTCGGGGGACCGCGCCAGGATGGGCGCAGCGAGCCCGATCATGTTGGCCACGAACCCCTGGTTGTTGAGTCCGAAGCCGGTGGACACCCACCCCGGATGGTAACAGTTGACGGTGACCCCGGTGCCGTCCAGGCGGCGCGCCAGCTCGCGGGTGAACAGGATGTTGGCCAGCTTCGAGTCGCCGTAGGCGAGGAAGCCGGCCGCACGATCCGGTCGGGTGGCGATGCTGTCGAGGTGGATGTTGCCGGCGTTGTGGGCGCCGCTCGAGGTGCTGACGACGCGGGCACCGGGGGCGGCCTTCAGCCGGTCGAGGAGCAAGTTGGTGAGCAGGAAGTAGCTCAGATGGTTGAGCGCGAAGGTGCGCTCGTAGCCGTCGACCGTGAGGGCGTGCTCCATGAACAGGGCGCCGGCGTTGTTGATGAGCACGTCGAGCCGGTCGTGGCGATCCTGGAAGGCCTGGGCGACGCTGCGGATGCCCGCCTTCGTGGAGAGATCGGCGAGGATGCAGGTCACGGCTGGGTTGCCGCTCGCGGCCTTCACCTCGTCGACCACCCTGGCCGTCTTCTCGGCGTTGCGGCCGACCAGCACCAGCGTCGCGCTTTGGCGCGCAATGGTGATCGCCGCGGACTTGCCGATGCCCTCGGTACCGCCGGTGATCAACACCACCTTGCCGCGCATGTCGTCGCTCACTTCAATCTCGGGTTCGGGAGCGTTTAAGCGCGGCCGGGCGTGGGTCAACTGCGTTGCCCACTGGGAACAACTCCCCCCGGCGGCCCACCCACCGCGACCCCGCCTCCACCACCCGCCACGGCGCCGCCTGATCCGCTGCCGACGCGTAGCCGATGCCGATGCGCGGACCGGTGACGATGCCCGGCGTCGCCACCCGCGCCTCAACGGTGATCGGCCCGTCGAGTGGGCTGCCCGAGAGCCCGGTGTGGAGCCCCAGCGCCGCCCCCACCTTCCCCGGCCCGTTGGTGAGCCCCGGGCCGGTAACCCCCGGTCTCCGGGCGGACACCAGGTCCATCCCCTCCACCGGCACGCCGCCACGGATCAACACCGCCGCCGGATGCCCCTCGGGCCCGGTCACGAAGTTGAGCATGTGGTGGAGGCCGTAGCAGAGGTACACGTAGGCGTGGCCGGGGGGCCCCCACATCGGGGCGTTGCGGCGGGTGCGGCCCATGCGCGCGTGGTTGGCGGTGTCGCCGGGGTACCGGTACGCCTCGACCTCGGTGATGCGGAGCGTCACCCCGCCGTGGCGCACGAAGCAGCCGATCAGGTCGTAGGCGACGTCGAGCGCGTCGCGGTCGTAGAAGCCGGGCGGGAGCACGCCCCCTCTTAGCCGTGCGATCGGCTTCCCGGCGGGCCGGTCCCCTACCTCCGCGTCGCGCGTCCCCACGGTGCCGCCCCCACCCACCCGTGCACCACCACCTGGTCCCGGCCCAGGTCCTTGGCCTCGTACAGCGCGCGGTCGCACAGCTCCA
>JAYVAS010000125.1:0-8097 GCA_043750895.1 Pseudomonadota bacterium | reverse complement strand
GTTCGCCGCCTTCTCTGCCTCGTTGGTCGCGACCAGCGCGTAGCCGGCCGGGTGAACCTCGAGGATGTAGAGGGTCTTGCCCTCGTCGATCACGTTCCCGTGCCGCATCCGGTTGGTGATCATCGCGTGGTAGCCGGTGATGCCGGTGATCGTCTGGGCCGACACCACGCGGGGCTTGAGCCGATCCGCCTGCTTGAGCTTGAGCGCGTCGAGCACGGCGTCCCCCGCAGCCCGGATCTGGCCCTGGTCGTAGTGCTGGAGCTGGAGACAGCCGAACTGCCGCTCCACGACCTGCATCCCGGGGGTGCAGGTGGTCTGCTTCAGGGCGATGTCGGTCACGAGGTTGATGTCCATCCCCGGGGCGACCTCGATGAACAACGCCGCCTGGTCCTTGAGCGGCATGTAGCCGCGCGAGACGGTGGCCAGGAAGGCGGCGGTCTGGGGCTGCAGGATGTCGATGTAGGTGAAGCAGCGGAGCTCGATGTTCGTAGCCATGGCGCCTGCTACCGGTTCAAGCCCGCCGCGTCAACGAGGGAGAGCGCGTCCGTCGGGCAGGCGGGCGCGCAGGCGGGCCCCCCGGCGAGCGGGGCGCAGGCGTCACACTTCACCGCGATGTCCAGCGCCGTGACGCGCCGGATGGCGTCGAACGGGCACGCGGAGATGCACTTGCCGCAGCCGGTGCAGCGGTCCTCGATCAGGTCGACCCGGCCGTCGCGAAATCGGATCAGGGCGTGGTGCGGGCAGACCCCCACACACGGGGCGTCGTGGCAGTGCACGCAGACGTCGAGCGACGGGATGCCGGCCACCACGCGGATCGCCAGGCGGCGCCGTTCGAGCACGGTGACGTCGTCCACCGGGCCGTAGCGCGCCTCGACGCACGCGCGCTCGCAGGCGCCGCAGGGTGTGCAGGCGGCCGCATTCAGGACGGGGACGAGCGCCGACATCCACAGAGCGTAGCCACGGGTTAGCTCCCCGCCATGTACAACCTCCTCATCGCGGTCGCAGCGGCGATTATATCGTTCTTACTTGGTTTTTTCGTGGCCGGGTGGATCGCAGGATTCGTCCCGGCGCTGCTGGCGCTGGTGGGGGTCTACCTGCTCCTCGCCCGCCGCACCCAGCGGATGCTCGAGGCCCGGCTCTCGGGGGTGATGCCGGCGATGCAGGCGGGCAAGCTGGATGACGTCCGGGCCACGCTGCGCAGCTGCCTTCCGCTCGGGCGCTGGCAGTTCCTCGTCACCGCCCAGATCGAATCTCAGCTCGGCCAGGTCGACTACCTCGACGGGATCCGGCTGAAGATGATGAAGCAGGCCGCCAACGCGCAGGTCCGATTCGGGGAGGCCCGGGGCCACCTGGAGCGGGCCTGGTCCCGGGATTGGCGCGCCCAGGCGGTCCTCGCCGCCATCCACCAACGGGAAGGGCGCATCGAGGACGCCCTCAAGGTGCTCGCCGCCGCGAAGAGGCCTGCGAAGAGCGAGGCCATCTTCTGGGCGCTCTACGCGTGGGTCTTGAACGAAGCCCACCGTCGTGACGAGGCGCTCCAGGTGCTGGGCGAGGGCCTGAAGGAGAATCCGAAGTCCAAGGGGCTCCTCGGGATGCAAGAGGCGCTCTCCAACAAGCGCCGGCCGGTCATGTCGGAGTTCGGCGAGGCCTGGTACACCTTTTTCCCGGAGGACATCCCGCGCGAGCAGATGATGGAGATGGCGCAGCAGCAGCAGGGCAAGCGACCGCCCCCCAAGACCTACCCGATGCCTCGCCGCTGAAAGTGGGGTTCGGCCTCGGGGCGTGAGAATCAAAATATGAAAGTTTTCGTTGCGCAGCCGGCGTTGACGGACGCCCCGCAGTGGGAGAAAGTACAGCGGCCCTTGCTGCGGCTTTCGAGCCGTGGCGCAGGCTCCCCTCCGCCGAGGTATCCGCATGCGCCTGTCCCACCTCCTGTCGACCTCCCCGGTCCTCCTCCTCGCCCTCACCGGCTGCTCCATCTCGGGCCAGAACGGTGATTCGAACGGGATGTTTGGAGACGGGAAGTCCGCCTATGTCGAGATCTGCGACGGCGTGGACAACGACGGCGACGGCCTGGTGGACGAGGGGTACGACGCCGATGACGACGGCACGGCCGACTGCTACGACCCGGAAGAGTGCGATGGGGCGGACAACGACGGCGACGGCCTGGTGGACGAGGGCTTCGACGCGGACGACGACGGGACGGCGGACTGTGACGACGTCGAGGAGTGTGACGGTGCCGACAACGACGGCGACGGCATGGTCGACGAGGGCTTCGACTCCGACGACGACGGCGTCGCCGACTGCGACGACACCGAACTGTGCGACGGACTTGACAACGACGGCGACGGGCTCGTGGACGAAGGCTTCGACGCCGACGACGACGGCACGGCCGACTGCTACGACGCGGAAGTCTGCGACGGCATCGACAACGACGGCGATGGCCTGGTGGACGAAGGCTTCGACGCCGATGACGACGGCACGGCCGACTGCTACGACGCGGAAGTCTGTGACGGCGTGGACAACGACGGCGACGGCGCGGTGGACGAGGGCTTCGACGCCGACGACGACGGCATCGGCGACTGCGACGACGCCGAAGAGTGCGACGGCGTCGACAACGACGGCGACGGCCTGGTCGACGAGGGCTTCGACGGGGACGACGACGGCACGGCCGATTGCGACGACGTCGAGTCCTGCGACGGCGTGGACAACGACGGCGACGGCGCGGTGGATGAGGGCTTCGACACCGACTACGACGGTCTCGCCGACTGCTTCGACGCCGAAGTCTGCGACGGCATGGACAATGACGGCGACGGCTGGATCGACGAGGGCTACGACTCGGACGACGACGGCACCGCCGACTGCGAAGATGCCGAAGCCTGCGACGGCGAGGACAACGACGGCGACGGGCTGATCGACGAAGACTTCGACACCGACGACGACGGAACGGCGGACTGCTTCGACGTCGAAGACTGCGACGGCCTCGACAACGACGGCAACGGCGCCATCGACGACGGCTTCGACGCCGACGGCGACGGCCTCGCCGACTGTTTCGACACCGAAGTCTGCGACGGCGTGGACAACGACGGCGACGGGGACGCGGACGAGGGCTTCGACAGCGACGCCGACGGCGTGACCGACTGCGAGGACGCCGAGAGCTGCGACGGTCTGGACAACAACGGCGACGGCGCGGTGGACGAGGGCTTCGACACCGACGGCGACGGCACCGCCGACTGCTACGACGTCGAGGACTGCGACGGCCTGGACAACAACGGGGACGGCGCCATCGACGAGGGCTTCGACGCCGACGCCGACGGCGTGGCCGACTGCTACGACGCCGAGTCCTGCGACGGCGCGGACAACGACGGGGACGGCGAGGTCGACGAGGGCTACCCGGACCGCAACGGCAACGGCATCGCCGACTGCCTCGACGAGCGTCCGATCTGCCGCCCCGAGGTGTGCAACGGGCGTGACGACGACATGGACGGCGAGGTAGACGAGGGCTACGACGCCGACGGCGACGGCACCGCCGACTGCTTCGACGCCGAGACCTGCGACGGCGTGGACAACGACGGCGACGGCTCCGTCGACGAAGGCTTCCGCGACTCCGACCGGGACGGCATCGCCGACTGCGTCGACGGTCCGCCCATCCGCCGCGAGGTCTGCAACGGCCGGGACGACGACGCCGACGGCCTCGTGGACGAAGGCTACGACTCCGACGCGGACGGTACCGCCGACTGCTACGACGTCGAGGAGTGCGACGGTCTCGACAACGACGGTGACGGCGCCGCGGACGAGGACTTCGACTCCGACTACGACGGCGTGGCGGACTGCTTCGACCACGAAGACTGCGACGGGATGGACAACGACGGCGACGGCGGCGTGGACGAGGGCTACGACTCCGACTCCGACGGCGTGGCCGACTGCTACGACACCGAAGAGTGCGACGGCGTCGACAACGACGGCGACGCCCAGGTCGACGAGGGCCTCGACGCTGACGGCGACGGACTCGCGGACTGTTACGACACCGAGGAGTGCGACGGCACCGACAACGACGGGGACGGCTCCATCGACGAAGGCTACCCGGACCGCAACCGGAACGGCCTCGCCGACTGTCTCGAGGACCACGGCGGCCCGCACTGCCGTCCCGAGACCTGCAACGGTCGCGACGACGACATGGACGGCTCGGTGGACGAGGGCTTCGACGTCGACGGGGACGGCACGGCCGACTGTTACGACACCGAGGAGTGTGACGGCGTCGACAACGACGGCGACGGCGCCACCGACGAGGGCTTCGACTCCGACGGCGACGCCACCGCCGACTGCTACGACCACGAAGACTGCGACGGCGTCGACAACGACGGCGACGGCAGCGTGGACGAAGGCTTCGACGGCGACGAGGACGGCACCGCCGACTGCTACGACGTCGAGGCGTGCGACGGCCTCGACAACGACGGCGACGGCCTGACGGACGAGGGCTTCGACCAGGACGGCGACGGCGTCGCCGACTGTGACGACGTCGAGGAATGCGACGGGCTCGACAACAACGGCGACGGCGCCACCGACGAGGGCTTCGACTCCGACGGTGACGGCGTGTCTGACTGCTACGACACCGAAGACTGCGACGGGGTCGACAACAACGGTGACGGCGCGGTGGACGAGGGCTACGACGCGGACGCGGACGGCACCGCCGACTGCTACGACGCCGAAGCGTGCGACGGCGTGGACAACGACGGTGACGGCGCGACGGACGAGGGCTTCGACTCCGACTACGACGGCATCGCCGACTGCGACGACGCCGAGGAGTGCGACGGCCTGGACAACAACGGCGACGGCGCCACCGACGAAGGCTACGACGCCGACGGCGACGGCACCGCGGACTGCTACGACACCGAGACCTGCGACGGCGCCGACAATGACGGCGACGGCGCGGTGGACGAGGGCTTCGACGCGGACGCGGACGGCGTGCCGGACTGCTTCGACACCGAGACCTGCGACGGCGCCGACAACGACGGCGACGGCGCGACGGACGAAGGCTTCGACACCGACGGCGACGGCATCGCCGACTGCTTCGACGGGGAGACCTGCGACGGCGTCGACAACAACGGCAACGGCGCGGTGGACGAAGGCTACGACGCCGACTCCGACGGCCTCGCCGACTGCTTCGACACCGAGTCCTGCGACGGCGTGGACAATGACGGCGACGGCAGCACGGACGAGGGCTTCGACAACGACGGTGACGGCGTCCCGAACTGCTACGACGTCGAGGCCTGCGACGGCGTCGACAACAACGGCGACGGCAGCACGGACGAGGGCTTCGACGCCGATGGCGACGGGGTCGCGGACTGCTTCGACACCGAGGAGTGCGACGGGCTCGACAACACCGGCGAAGGCTCGGTGGACGAGGGCTTCGACACCGACGGCGACGGCACCGCCGACTGCTTCGACACCGAAGCCTGTGACGGCGTGGACAACGACGGCGACGGCTCGGTCGACGAAGGCTTCGACAATGACGGCGATGGCGTGGCCAACTGCTACGACACCGAGGCCTGCGACGGCGTGGACAACGACGGCGACGGCTCCACCGACGAGGGCTTCGATGCCGACGCGGACGGCGTCGCCGACTGCTACGACACCGAGGTCTGCGACGGCGTCGACAACGACGGCGACGGCTTCGTCGACGAGGGCTTCGACAGCGACTACGACGGGACTCCGAACTGCTCCGACGTCGAAGCGTGTGACGGCCTCGACAACGACGGCGACCTCAGCGTGGACGAGGGCTTCGACGCCGACGCCGATGGCGTGGCCGACTGCTACGACACCGAAGTCTGCGACGGCGCCGACAACGACGGCGACGGCAGCGTCGACGAGGGCTTCGACTCCGACGCGGACGGCACCGCCGACTGCTTCGACGAAGAGGCCTGCTTCGACGGCGTCGACAACGACGGCGACGGCGCGGTGGACGAAGACTGTCCGGTCGACTGCCCCGACGAGCCCACCTCCGGCTGTGTCCACTTCTACGAGGCGTACAGCCA
Source organism: Pseudomonadota bacterium (assembly GCA_043750895.1). Classification (GTDB taxonomy): domain Bacteria; phylum Myxococcota_A; class UBA796; order UBA796; family SXON01; genus JAYVAS01. The sequence continues at coordinate 2,062 of JAYVAS010000125.1, read as the reverse complement.
AGGCTGGATCACGATCCAGAGCGACGCCACCGGCACCGGCGTGATGGTCACCAACTCGGGCGACCAGTCGGTCTGTCTCGATGAGGAGATCCTGACCACCAGCGAGTTCGGTCAGGCCCAGGCGTTCAGCTCCGAAGTGGTCGAGGACGCGGTCGAGGTCGCCCCCGGCGCGACGGTCACGCTCTACTACGGCTCCTGGACCACCGAGAACGGCGTCTACGAGGGCTACCTCGGTCAGTACGCGTGGTGGTGTGTGGAGGCGGGCCAGTGGGTCGCGGCCGACATCCTGTTCGACCTCTACGGCGAGGTCACCCCCGAGGACCTGTACGCGTACATCTCCGAGGAGACGGACGTGGACGGGGACGGCGTGGAAGACCATGTCGACTGGGCCGGCGTCGGCGCCGTCCAGACCCAGGAGAACATCTGGGACTACCAGGACAGCCACACGGTGCTGGTGGTCGGTCAGGAGGCCGTGGCGGACGGCGCGTCGATCTCGGTCACGCTCCTCTCCCGCAACATCGGCGCCTACGGCGGCGACGGTGTCCTCTGCGGCAACATCCCCGACGGCTGGTCGGTGACGGACGCCACGGCCGGGTACACCGTGGATGGCCCGAGCATCTGCTGGGACATCAACCTCGACGGCTACGTCGACGGTTCGGGCGAGACCTCCGACACCGCGTTGGACAGCGAGAGCCGCAGCTACACGATCACGCGCGACTCGGGTGCTGACGACCCGACGGTGTTCATCGATGCGGCCTCGGTGGCGTACAACGACGGTGAGGACGACGAGACCAGCAACTCGCTCGCCTACGTGGTCTACGCGTACGACGCGAACGGGGACGGGGTCGTCGAGTGTGACGAGTAAGGGTTGACCCGCTCCGGTTCGGAGCGGGTGCCCAGACGGCGCCGGCGCCGCTTAGTCGCGCTCAGTCGACGACGAGGACTTCGTCGCGGCTCACGGCGCGGATGAGCGTGCTCAGCATCTCCTTCTTCTGCTCATCGTAGCCGTAGACCTCCTTGAGCTGGGACGCGAGGTCCTTCGCCCGCCGGAACGCGCCCACGAGGTCCCCGGAGATGTCGGTGAGGGACTCGACGTGGGTGAGGAGCTCCGAGAAGCTCTTTCCCTGGGCCCACATGCTCCCGAAGTGGATCATGTCCGGGCACCAGGTCACCGAGATGCCGGACAGGGCCTCGGCGCGGGTGACCGTCGGGCTCCACCGGATCTTGTCGGCGGCACGCCCGAGCGTCATGATCTCGGGCCTGAACTTGGTCTGGATGCGGACGTCGCGGCCGAACTCCTTGGTCATCGAACACAGGACGCCGAAGAGCAGGTCGGGCGGGAGGTCTTCGAGCAGTCCGGAGAGGAACAGCTCGGTGATGAAGATCTCTTCGATCTGAACGAACTGCAGGACCCGTCCGCCGGCCTGAATCTCCAGCTCGGGACCGAGGTAGCCGCACTGCTGGAGGAAGGTGACCTTCGCCTGGAACTCCTCCCAGCACTGCCCAGCGCGGCTCGCGGCGCGGTGACGCATGCGCGCGGCCTCCTTGGCGCCCTTCTTCCCGCCCTCGGCGATGGCGTCGGCCTCGGTGAGCAGCCGTTGTGCCTCCTGTTGCCGGTGGAAGTTCAAGAAAGACTTCTCCACGATGGTGCGGATGCGCTCCATCGGGTTGCGGGAGATCAGGTTCACGACCGAGTTGAACGACAGCGAGAAGCTCGACCGGACCGGCTCGGACTTCCCGGCGAAGTAGTGCGCGAGCTGGTCGCGGGCCTGCTCCCAGTCGCCGTGGTCCATCCGGATGACGACGTGGCCGACGGTGTCCATCCCGCGTCGGCCGGCGCGGCCGGCCTTCTGGAGGAACTCCCGGGTGGTGAGCGGGCGCAGCGAGATGCCGTCGAACTTCCGCAGGCTGTCGAAGACCACGGTGCGGGCGGGCATGTTGATGCCGAGCGCGAAGGTGCTGGTGCAGTAGAGCACCTTGATGAGCCGAGACTCGTAGAGCTCTTCGACGAAGGCCTTGAGCTGCACGTGCAGCCCGGCGTGGTGGAACGCCACCCCGGTGA